>DASXJW010000123.1:0-6919 GCA_036497165.1 Solirubrobacteraceae bacterium | reverse complement strand
GGCGGGCTGGTCCTGGCGCTGATCACCGATCCGCTGCTGAAGGCGCTGCGGGGGCCGTTCCCGGAGCTGTGGGCGGCGCTCGCCGCTCAGGTCGCCGCGGCGGCGCTGTTCAACTCGGCGATGCTCACGCTCATCGGGCGGTGGGCAATCATCCCCACATGGGGCCTGTTCATCGCCATCGGCAACGCCGCGTCCGGAGGCGCCGTTGCGCCGCCGCTTCTTCCGGCGTTCTACCGCTTCGTCGGCCGGTTCCTCCCCAACGGAGCGAGTGTGGAGACGATCCGCAACGCGGTCTACTTCACCGATCACCAGCATCTGGAGCCGATGCTGGTCGAGGCGGCATGGATCACCGGCGCTCTTGTCTTGCTGCTGATCGCCGCCCGGCAGCGTGGCCGGACGCCCGGCACCGGCTGAGGCCGGCCAACCGTGCGGGTCGCATGTGCCCGCGACCCGGGTTTCCCATTGACACCGCGGTCCGCGGTCGTAAAGACAGCATCATGAGGCTGTGGCCGCCGATCCTCTGGATATCCGTCTACATCGCCAGCGAGCTCATCCTCCTCGGCAGCCATCATCGCTGGGGCCTGCTCGCGGCCGGCGGAGCGCTGGCCCTGTTCGCCTTTCTGACGTCCCTGTGGCTCACCCTGCGCCGCGGGGACGGCCCACGGCCGCGCTGGTTCCTGTGGGCACTCGGCGGGGTCGCGCTCTGCTACGTGCCACCGGCCGTCGCCGCATCCCAGCTGGGCGTCCAGTGGGCCGCCGGCGCACTCGCCGCCGCCGTCATCCCCATGACCGCCGTGTCCCTGATGCTGGCCACCATCCGCTCCAAGACGCGCATGTCCGACGATGGCCACTACCGGGACGTCTCCGGCGACGGCAACGACCCGGCCCCCGGCATCGGCTTGGACGACGAGACGCCCCTCGGTGACACCGACCAGCACTCGGATGTCATCGAGGCCCGTAGTACGCGCCGCTCTTCTCTGTGGTGACCTGAGAATGACCGCTGAGCTGGAGCGCGGCGACATCTACTTCTTCTACCGGCCCCGCGTCAACGTCGACGAGGTCCGATCGCTCGATGACGTTCAGCGTCTGTTCTTCGTCCTGCACGTCGACGGCACCCACCGCCTGCGCGACATCATCGTCGGCACCAAGCATCTCCCGGACCCGGACAGCCATGAGCGCGTCTGGGCCTTCGTGGCGCAGGTCTCCGACCGGGCCGAAGACCTCCGGGCTGAGCTCAGGCAGCGGACCTATGAGACGAAGACCCGGGGCGAGCGCCGGCAGCCACCGGCGCGCCCCGCCGGCGAGGGCCGCTACGTCATCGCCGACCACGACGGGCACAGCCATCTGGCGTATGTCCTGGAGCTCCCCCCTGAGCTCGGCGACGCTCAGCGGGCGATGCGGATCGAGCGTGAGGCGAGCTACGTCGTCGCCGTCCGCAATCCGGACGCGCCCGCCCCGCCCCAGATGGGACGGACGGGGCGGACGGGGCGGACGCCCAATCTGCCGGAGCACCTCCGCAACCGGTTCGGTGGCCGACGGTTCGCGCAGCTCGACGCACCGGAGTGGCTTGAGCATGAGGGCCTGGAGCTCGTGATCATCGGCGCCACCCGGGAGCCCGGGCGGGAACTCGGCCTGGAGCTGGATCCGCAGGCCGAAGAGGTACACGACGCCGACCTCTTCCGCGACCTGCGGATCCGCCCCGAAGATCTGCCGCTGGAGCCGTTGCGCAGCGGGAAGCTGCGCTGAGCCGCCGGCTCACGTGGCCGGTGCTCTACGAGCCGTCATCGTCTCCCGTGTCTGCGTCGCCGGCCAGGTTGATGCCCAGCGCCGTGGCGAGAGGATCGGCGGCCGCCACCATCTTGAATACGCCGACGTTCGGCCCGACCGCGGTCAGCACCGCGGTCACCTCGTCGACGCTCGCTCCTGCGTCAAGCGCCGAGGTGACATGGAGAAGGTAGGACGCTTCGTCGCCGCCGGTGGCCACCAGCGCAGCGATGTTGACGAGCGCGAAGGTCTTGGCGTCCAGGTCGGACGCGTCGACCGCTTCCTCTACGCGGATCGCCACCGCATCGGCGATTGCGGATTGGTCGTTGGTCGAGATGTCGCGCAGCTGTTCCCGCTGCTGATCTCGGCCGTGTCGGCTCTTCGAGGCCATGCCGTACTCCCTTCGTTCGATTACCGCCGGACGAGCGCCTCGTACTCGGCGGGAAGTTGTGAGGTGACGTCGAGAAACTCCTGTTCGCCCACGGCGTCGCGGACGGTGCGCAGCACCGCGGACACGTGCTCGAGCGCCCGGTCGAGTGAGATGCCCTCCTGCTCGGCGACGCGGCGCACGAAGTCGTCGAGCCTCATCCGCGTCGCCTTGCCGCCGCTGAGCTCCTTGCCGCGCTCGAGGGCGGGGTGAAACTGCACCGGCAGCCGCGTCCGCAGGTCATCGACTTCTCCCCCCGCAATCCGCATGGCGAGCGTCTCGAGCACCGCGTCGATCGCCCGGCGGGCTTCGTCCTGATCCGTGGCCGCTCGGTCGGCCACACGCTGGATGAACGATTCTGTGGAGATCACGTCGATGTCCGGGCCGGCTGGGAGCAATGGGGTGAAGTCCTTGGGTAGCTCTGCGCTGAGGTCTGCGAACTCCTGGGGGCTGACTGCACGCTGGAGCGCGATGAAGACGGCGTCGGCGTGCCGCTCGGCGGTCTCGACGTCGGTGCCCTCACGCTCGGCCACCCGGCGCAGGAACTCACCGACGTCGAAACGCTCGGCCGGTGTGGTTGTAGCCAGCCATGGGGCGACCTCGTCCGGAAGCTCTCCCGCGAGATCGCGGGCCTCCCCCGCGTCGATGCGCTCGGCCAGTGTCTCGAGCGTCGCCTCGGTCGCACGCTCGGCCGGGTCGAACCCGATCCGGGCCGCAGAGGCGACGGTCGTGACGAACTGCTCCTGTGTGATAGGGCGATCAATGTCGTTTGCCATGCCGGGTCTCAGTGACGGAGGTCAACTGACCAGAGGTGGTTCGGGCTGAGGCGCGATCGAGGTGATGTGATTCCAGTTCACGAACACGACGATCCCATCGAGCCCCTCCAGCTTGACCGGATTCGGGTGATCTCGTCTAACGGCCTGCACGACCTGCTCCTCGGTCTCGGTGACCGTCGTCTCTTGCCCATTCAAAAAGACAATCCGCGTCGCCATGCGCACCGGCCTTTCTGTGCGGGAACCTTCAGCTACCCGCATATGTAGGGCGCGGAGACGCGTGGGCAAGCGCAGTCCGGCCGCGCGGAGCTTGGACGGGGCCAAGCCCGGACGTGACCACCGCGGGCGGGATCACCGAGATGTGGGGAAAACCCCACCTCCCGATGCGCCAGAATCGGCTTGACCGGATCGGCACCGCTCCGGTCAGCTGTCTGCATTCGACAGAGGCGAGGTCTGCGATCGGAGTCCTGGCGTTGGTCGGCACGAGCAAGGGGCTGTTCCTGCTCCAGGGGGACGAGGACCGCCAACGGTGGTTGGTCGACGGCCCATTGCTGGAAGGGTGGGGCGTCTACCACGCGACGCGCGACCCGCGTGACGGCATGATGTATGCGGCGACGAACCACCGGGTGTACGGCTCAACCGTTCAGCGCTCGGGGGATGGGGGCAGGACCTGGGGGCGGTCGAAGAAGATCGGCCTGCCCGAGGAGTCGCAGCTCACGCTGGAGGCCGCGTGGCATGTTGAGCCGGGTTGGCCGGATGAGCCTGGGACCCTGTACCTCGGGGCGGCCCCGGGCGTCCTGTTCCGCTCCGACAACGGAGGCGAGACCTGGGAGGTCAACCGCGGCATCCTCGATCATCCCACGCGGCCACGGTGGCTTCCGGGTGCCGGCGGGATGTGCTGCCATTCGATCCAGCTGGACCCTCGTGACCGGCGGCGCATGTATGCCGCCATCACCGCAGCCGGCGTGTTTCGCACCGACGACGGCGGCGAGAGCTGGACCGCGATCAACCGGAACGTCGCGGCCGAGTTCCTGGGCGACCCGCACGCCGAGGTTGGACAGTGCCCGCACAAGCTCCTGCTGCACCCCGCTCGGCCTGAGCGACTGTGGCAGCAGAATCACTACGGCGTCTACGTCTCCGACGACCACGGAGACTCCTGGGCGCGGGTCGACGGGAATGGGCTGCCGAGCGGCTTCGGCTTCCCGCTCATGCTCGACCCCGGCGATGCCGACACGGCGTTCGTCATCCCGGAGAGGAGCCCTGAGTATCACTACAGCTCAGGTGGCCAGCTCGCCGTCTACCGCACGCGCAACTGTGGCGACACCTGGCAGCTCATGGCCGACGGCCTGCCCAAGCAGGCCTGGTCTGCCGTGCTCCGGGAAGCCTCGGCGTACGACGCAGACTCGCTCTACTTCGGCACCCAGAGCGGCTCGTTCTTCGCCCTGACCGACGGCGACCGGTGGGTGGAGGCGGTACGGCATCTTCCCCCGATCCTCTCGGTGGAGGTCACGGCATGGTCCGGGTAGTGGTGCCCAGCATGCTGGCGGCGCAGGCGGAGGGCCGGCAGCGCTTCAGCATTGACGGTGGCACCCTCGGCGAGGTGCTCCACGCTCTCCCCGTCGCAGATCTCATCTTCAACGAGCGAGGAGACCTGAATCGGCATCTGAATGTGTATGTCGACGGGATCGACGCCCACGAGCTGGGCGGGTTGAGCTCGTCACTGGCCGACGCCCAGGAGATACGGGTCGTCGCGATGGTGTCCGGCGGCTAGCGCCCGGCGCCGCCCACAGCATCACGGCGGGAGCCGCATGAGCACCTCTTCAAACCACAGGGTCGCGATGATCGGACGGGGGGACGAACGCGAGCGGCTCGATCGTCTCGTGTCCGGCGCCAGGGCAGGCGAGAGCGCGGTCCTGGTGCTCCTTGGCGCTGCAGGAGCGGGCAAGACCGCTCTGCTCGAGTACATGGCGAATGGCGCCGAGGGGGTCCGGGTCGTCCGGGCCGCCGGGGCCGAAGCGGAGATGGAGCTCCCGTTCGCGGGTCTTCATCAGCTGTGCGCTTCATTGCTGGACCGCCTCGATGAGCTACCCGGCCCGCAGGCCGACGCCCTCGGGACCGCGTTCGGGCTGAGTGCCGGCCCGCAGCCCGATCGCTTTCTCATCGGACTCGGTGTGCTCACCCTGTTGTCCGAGGCTGCTGAGGAGCTGCCGGTCCTGTGTCTGGTCGACGACGCGCAATGGCTTGACCAGTCCTCCGCCCTGGTGCTGGCGTTCGTGGCACGGCGGCTCCGGGCCGAGGGGGTCGTGCTGCTGTTCGCCGTCCGAGAAGCCCCCGAAGTGGACGAACTCCGGTCATTGCCGACCCTGCGCTTGGAGGGACTGTCGGATGCCGATGCGCGGACCCTCCTGGCATCGGTGATCGGCGCCCCGTTGGATGAGCGCGTGCGCGCCCGCATCCTCGCCGAGGCACGGGGCAACCCGCTCGCGTTGCTGGAGCTGCCACGCGAACTGTCGCTCATGAGACCGGCTGACGGGTTCGGGGCGCCAGCGGATCTGGGGCTGCAGAGCCGAATCGAGGCGAGCTTTCGCCGTCGCGTTCAGGAGTTGCCCGCCGAGAGCCGGCGGTTGCTGCTGCTGGCCGCCGCCGAGCCCACCGGCGAGCCGGCGTTGCTGTGGCGAACGGCGGCGGAGCTGAGCATCCCAACCGATGCGGTGGGGCCCGCCGTCGGAGACGGGATCCTCGAGCTGGGGACGCGCATCACCTTTCGTCACCCGCTCATGCGTTCGGCCGTCTACGGGTCGGCGTCGGCCGATGATCGGCGTGCGGCACACCGGGCCCTGGCGGCGGTCACCGGTGCGGAACTCGATCCTGATCGCCGAGCCTGGCACCTGGCTCGAGCGGTGCTCGCGCCCGATGAGAACATCGCCGACGAGCTGGAGCGTTCGGCGGACCGGGCGCAGGCGCGTGGCGGTCTGCCCGCGGCCGCTGCCTTCCTCCAACGTGCCGCTGCCCTGTCGGTCGAGCCCGGAAAGCGGGCGCGGCGTGCACTCGCGGCGGCGGAGGCCAAGCAACTGGCCGGCTCGCCCCGGGAGGCTCTGTCGCTCCTGGCGAGCGCCTCGGAGGGCACGCTCGGCGAGTCTGACCGCGCCATGCTCCAACGGCTGCACGGGCAGATCGCCCTGGACCTGAGGCGAGCGGGAGACGCCGTGCCGCTCCTGCTCGACGCCGCCAGGCGCCTGGAACCACTCGACCAGCGCCTGATGCGCGAGACCTACCTCGAGGCGCTCCGGGCAGCGAGCGTCGCCGGCCGCCTGGGAGGCGGCGTGACTGCCGCGGCGAAGGCGGCGCGCAGCGCGCCGGGCACACCGGGACCCCCGAATGCGACCGACCTGCTGCTCGATGGTCTCGCGGTGCGGTTCACCAATGGCTACGTCGCCAGCGCGCCGGCGCTCACCCGGGCGCTGTCGGCCATACGGGACGCGGGCGCTCGTCCCGGTCCGCGTGACGTGCGTTGGCCATGGGTCGCCCGGCGTGTGGCCCCGGACCTGTTCGACGACGACACATGGCATGTCTTTGCCACCGGCAACGTGCAGACCGCGCGCGACGCGGGGGCGCTGGCCGTGCTTCCGCTGGCTCTCAACTACCTGTCATTGCTGCGCTGCTTCGAAGGGAAGCTCGCCGCTGCCGAGGCGCTCCTCGACGAGGCCGACGAGATCGCCGACGCCACCGAAAGCGCCGAGATGGTCTTCGGGAGGACTCTGCTCGCCGGATGCCGGGGCGATGAGCAGCGGGGCTTGGCCGTGATCGAGGCCGCTGAGACCGCGGCGATCGCGCGCAACGAGGGCGTGGTCCTCACCTTCGGCGAGCACGCTCGCGCTCTGCTCTACAACGGCCTCGGCCAACACGCCGCAGCGGTCGTACCCGCAGAGAGCGCCAGTGTCCGCGACGAGCTGAT
>DASXJW010000122.1:0-12753 GCA_036497165.1 Solirubrobacteraceae bacterium | reverse complement strand
GCACATGTGGGCCGCCGGTTCGATCTCGCGCTGGGCGACGTGGGCCGCCTTGCCGATGAAGTCCTGATCCTTGACCTTCCCCCACGCCATCCCGGCCTCGACGACGTTGTACTCCCCTTCGAGCTCGGCGCCGTAGGCGCGGTAGCACTTCTCCAGCCGCCCGGTGGTGCCGTACACGCCGGCCCCGACCGGGACCGCGCCGTGGGGCATCCCCGCCTCCGCGATGATGTCCCACAGCCGGGCGCCCTGCTCGATCGGCACGTACAGCTCCCAGCCGAGGTCGCCGACGTAGGAGATCCGCGAGGCGATCACCTCCAGGGGCCCGATTTCGATCGCCTTCCAGCGCGCGAAAGGAAAGCCCTCGTGCGAGACGTCGTCGCTGGTCACGCTGGACAGGATGTCGCGCGCCCGCGGTCCCCACAATCCCAGCGTGGCCCAGGAGTTGGTCTGATCGTGGATCTGCGCGGAGCCGTCGGGCGGGAGATGGTCGGAGAACCACTTCAGATCGGACATCCCCCAGCCGCCCCCGGTCACCACCCGGAACAGGTCGTCGGCGATCCGCATGATCGTCAGGTCGGCCTTGAAGCCGCCGGCGGGCAGCAGGATCGGCGTGTAGACGACCCGCCCGACCGCAACGTCCATCTGGCGCATCGCCACTCGCTGGACGGTATCCAGCGCGCCGGGCCCGGCGATGTCGAAGACCGCGAACGCGGTCAAATCGATATAGCCCGCGCGGTCGCGCAAGGCCAGGTGCTCGGCGTTGATGATCGGCGACCACCAGCGGGATTCCCACTCGGCCTCGCGCTGGTTGATGCGGTCGCCGTACTCCTCGAGCAGCGGCGCGTTTGACTCATACCAGTGCGGCCGCTCCCAGCCGGCGGCCTCGTAGAAGACCGCGCGCAGCTCCTGCTCGCGCTCGTAGAACGGCGGCAGCTTGACCCGGCGATCGGACTCCCACTGCTCGGCCGGGTGGACGATCCCGTACATCTTGTTGAAGCCTTCGGCGGCCCGGGCCTGAACGTGCGCCTTGGTCTTCTGGTGCGGATAGGCGCGGGCGATGTTGGAGTCGTAGACGTCGATTTCACTCTCTCCGTGGACCATCAGCTCCGCGACGGTCTTGCCCGAACCCGGGCCCTCCTTGATCCAGATCGCGGCCGCCGACCACAGCCCCTTCACCTCCGGGGTCTCGCCGATCAGCGGCAGGCCGTCGAGGGTGACCGAGAGCAGCCCGTTGATCGCGTAGCGCTGGCCGACCGTCTCGTCGCCGACGATCTCCGGCATCAGGTCGAGCGCGTGCTCGAGCTGCACCTCGAAGTCGGCCTGGGTGAACGGCATCTCGGTCGGGCTGAGCGCCGACTCCTCGATCGAGGGGATCTCGTCCGCGTCCATCAGGATCGGCCGGTGCGCGTAGGAGCCGATCTCGAGGCCGCCACCGTCCTGGCGCTCGTACATGTTGGTGTCCATGTCGCGCACGATGGGGTACTCGACGAGCGCCTTGGCGTCGGCGAACAGGGCCACCGGCCCGATGTCGATCATCTGGTGCACGGCCGGGCTGAGCGGGATCCGGGCCCCCGCCATCTCGGCGATCCGCGGGCTCCAGCAGCCGCAGGCGATGACGACGCGGTCGGCCTCGATGTCGCCGCGGTCGGTGCGCACCCGGCAGATGCGGCCGTGCTCGACATCGAGTCCCACCACCTCGGTGTTGGCCGCCACGGTCATGCCCGCCTCCTGGGCGCGCTCACGCATGATCGTGGCCGCGCGCAGCGAGTCGACCACGCCGGCGCCCGGCGTGTAGAAGCCGCCCAGCAGAAGCTCTTCGTTGATGAAGGGGACGAGCTCCTTGATCTCGGCGGGGCTGACCAGCGAGGTGGGCTCGATCCCCCAGGTCTTGGCCGACACCATCCGGCGGTCGAGCTCCTGCATGCGAGCCGCCGTGCGGGCGACCTCGATCCCGCCGCACTCGAGGTAGACGTCGAGCTCCTTGTACTGGCGCATGCTCTCCTTCGTCAGCGCCGTCATCTCCTTGGAGTGGTCGACGGGGAAGATGAAGTTGGAGGCGTGACCGGTGGAGCCGCCGGGGTTGGGCAGCGGTCCCTTGTCCAGCAGCGTGATGTCGGTCTCGCCCAGCCGCGAGAGGTGGTAGGCGACGCTGTTGCCCACGATCCCGGCGCCGATGATCACGGTGCGCTGGCGTGCGGGCAGCTGCCGCGAATCCGAAGTGGCCATACGGCTGATATATCAGATGCAGGTCAGCGGCGTCAACGCGGCGTCACAGCAACTCAACCGCCCGTCATGGGTTATGACCCCACGTTAAGGTGGTATTAGCGCGATGGGGTAGGGCGGGCAGCAGGGACGCGAGGCTCCCCTTGGCCGGTGCCCATCGCGCGTCACAGACCAACAGGAGATCTCCATGACTGTTTCTCACCGACGACTGGCGAGCATCGCCGTCACCGCGTGCTGCGCCGTCTCGGCGACTGGCGCGCTCGCCGCTCAAGCCTCGGCAGCGACGCTGGCGGCCGACAAGGCGTGCTACGTCAACGACTCGGCCTCGGGCGTCCCGATGACGATCACCGGCACCGGGTTCATCCCGGGCTCCACGGTGCAGCTGACGGGCGGCACCGCGTTCGCCAACACCACCGCCGACGCCGCCGGCAACGTGACCTTCACCGCCAACGCCCCGAAGCTGGCCACCCTCGGCCCAGGCTCGAAGAAGACCAGGCTGACGGTCTCCGACAACAATGGAACAAGCGCCACGATCGACGTCATGTCCGCGAACCTCGCTGTGGTGGCCAATCCCGGCAGCGTCCGCAACGTCCGCAAGGACAAGGTGACCTTTTCCTTCTCGGGCTTCGTCCCCGGCAAGCACATCTACGGGTACTACCTCCGCAAGAAGGTGGTGGCCAAGGCCAGGTTCGGCAAGGCCCAGGGGCCGTGCGGCGTGCTCAAGCAGAAGGCGCTGCTCTACCCCGGCGGCCGTCCCAGCAGCGACAAGTACAAGGTCACCTTTGAGAGCTCGAGCCGTTATAACAAGAACGTGTTCCCGCGGGTGACGGGCACGCTGAACATCCTGCACTTCTAGATCCGGGCGCACCGGCGGGGGGCGAGGCCCGCCGCCGGACGTTGCGCCGAGCGGGCCGCCACGCGCCAGGACGTCGGGATCAGGCCGGCTGGCGCTCGGCGTGCGCGCGCATGCGCAGCGCGGAGAGCCCGGCCAGCCCCATCGACGCGCAGGCCAGCATGAATGGGGCGCTGACCCCGCCTTGGGCGACCGCGGCGCCGCCGAGCGCGGACCCGGCGGCGAGCCCGCCGATCAGCGCCGAAGCGACCCAGGTGAAGGCCTCGGTCTCCACCCCGGCGGGCACGGCACGACCGACGAGCGCGTACTGGCAGGAGAAGACCGGAGCGATGGTCAGCCCGGCCAGCAGGGCCCCGACGAGGCCCTCGGGGATCGTGCGCGCGGCGATCAGGGGGGCGGTGCAGACCACGCCCGTCAGGAGGAGCATCCGGTACCGGGTGGCGAGCGGTGCGCGCCAGGTGCGGGCGCCGTACCACAGGCCGCCGGTCATGCTGCCGGCGCTCCACAGGGCCAGCATCAGGCCCGACGCCGGCCGCGACCCCGCGTGCAGAGCCAGCGCGGGGAGTCCGACGTCGATCGCCCCGATGGCAAGCCCGTTGAGGAAGATCGGTCCCAGCAGCGCCCGCAGCTCGGCGATGGCCAGCACCGGGGAGCGCTCGTGCCGAGTCGTGCGCGAGCCCTCACCCCGGGCCCCGGGCGAGCTGACGAACAACACGGTGCCGGTGATGCACACCGCCGCGGAGAGCAGCAGCGCCGCCGTGGGCGTGGCCACCGCGATCACGACCGCCACCACCAGCGGTCCGATCATCCAGATGAGCTCCTGGATCACCGACTCCAGGGCGTAGGCGGTCTCCCGCACGTCGGGATCCGGGAGCAGGTCGCGCAGCAGCGCGCGCACCGCCGGGGCGATGGGGGGCATCAGCGCGCCCGCCAGCGCGGAGACCAGGACCAGGGCCACCCCGCCCGCATGGGCCGCGGCGGCCAGGACCAGCGCCACCAGGGCAAGCGCCTGGAGCACCGAGGCGGGCACCAGGACCCGGCGGCGCCCGAACCGGTCCACGAGCCGGCCGAGCCACGGGGCGGCGGCGGCCGTGGCAAAGGCATAGGCCCCGACCGCGACTCCGGCGACGGCGTAGGAACCGGTGTGGGAGCGAACGAGCAGCAGGACCGCAAGCGAGGTCATGCCCTGGGGCAGCCGTCCGATGAGCGCGGTGGCGAACACACGAGCGCAGCCCGGAGCCGCCAGCACGGATCGGTAACGGTCGACCATCGGTCGAGCCTACATCTCGCCCTGCCCGGGGCCCGCCCCGCGGCCTCTGCTTGAATCGCCCGTCGTCGATTGAGCGAAAGAGAGAGAACCGATGGCCTCCCGTGACACGCCCCCGTTTCGCGCCGACCACGTCGGCAGCCTGCTGCGCCCGCCGGATCTGGCGCGCGCCCGGGCAGACCTCAAGGCCGGCACGATCGACCGCGAGGGCCTGCGCGCCGCCGAGGACGAGGCCATCCGGGGCGTGATCGAGCTCCAGCGGGCAGCGGGACTGCGGTCGGTCACCGACGGGGAGTTCCGGCGCACCTCCTGGCACATGGACTTCATCTATTCCCTGCAGGGCATCGAGCAGGTCGAGGGCTCCTCGATCCATGTGCACTTCCGCAGTGCCGAGGGCGAGTACGACTACGCACCTCCGGCCATGCGGGTCACCGGGAAGGTCGGCCTCGACGGCACCATCTTCGCCGAGGCCTTCTCCTTCCTGCGCGACAACGCCTCGGCCCAGCAGACCCCGAAGCTGACGGTGCCCTCGCCCAGCATGGTCCACTACCGGGGCGGCAATTCCTCGATCGACGAGTCGGTCTACCCCGAGCTCGATCGGTTCTGGGACGACCTGACCCGCGCCTACGCCCGCCAGCTCTCCGGCGCCTACGACCTCGGTTGCCGCTATCTGCAGCTCGACGACACCAGCCTGGCCTACATCAACGATCCGGCCCAGCGCGCCCATATCGAGCAGATCGGCGGCGACCCCGATCACCTGCACGAGCAGTACATCGCCAACATCAACAAGGCTCTTGCCGACAAGCCGGAGGACCTCGTCGTCACCACGCACCTGTGCCGTGGCAACAACCAGTCGATGTGGGCGGCCGAGGGGGGCTACGACTTCGTGGCCGAGGCGCTGTTCGGCGACCTGCAGGTCAACGGCTACTTCCTGGAGTTCGACGACGAGCGCTCCGGCACGTTCGATCCCCTGCGCTTCGTGCCCCGGGGCAAGCAGGTGGTTCTCGGACTGGTCACCACCAAGAAGCCCGAGCTGGAGGATCGCGACGTGCTCAAGCGCCGCATCGAGGAGGCCTCGCAGTTCGTCGACCTCGAGCAGCTGTGTCTGTCGCCCCAGTGCGGCTTCTCCTCCACCGAGGAGGGCAACAAGCTGACGATCGACGAGGAGCGAGCCAAGCTGGAGCTGATCGTGAGCGTTGCCGAAGAGGTCTGGGGGCGCTGACGGCCTGACCACCGCCGCGCCCGCGGTGGGCGCAGCCGGCCCATCCCGCCCTTTTGGGTGGTATTTGCAGGAATAGGCAAGTTTGCCTGGTGGCGGGCGTTAGAGCCACCATGGGGATCAGACAGGTTGTGGTGGTGGGATGTGCATCGGCGGTCCTCGGGCTGCTCGCGGCCCAACCGCTGGCCGGGACGGCGGCGCAGCTGCCCATGACCGCGCCGTCGGTCACCGTGCCCGCGGTGAGCACGCCCGTGGGCACCACCCCGTCGGTGACCATCCCCACCGTCTCCACGCCGCCGGTTTCCATGCCGCCGGTCTCCACGCCGCCGGTCTCCACACCGGCGGTCTCCACACCGCCGGTGACCACGCCGCGCGTTCGCACTTCCGTGGCCACGGTGCCCTCGGCCCCCGTCCCCTCCGTGAACGTGCCGTCCACGCGCGCCGCTGCGCCGGCGAGCAGTACGCCCTCCCGGGCTTCTGTGCCGGTGGGAGCGCGAACGCGCCGCGCAGGGGAAACCTCCGGAGCGGCGGGGGACCCCGCCTCCGCCGCTCCGGAGGCCTCCCCGGGCGCCCGGTCGCCGTCCACAGCCGCCACGACCCCGACCTCCTCCTCCTCCTCCGCCTCCCCCACCTCCGCCGCGCCCGCCGGCGCCCGAGCGGCGCTGGCCCGCACGCGGACCGGGACCGCGCGGCCGGGCCCATCGGGGCGGCAAGGCCCCGTCGCCAGACGAAGCGCCGCCGCCCGGAGCGCCGCCGCCCGGGAGAGCCGCCGGCTGCGGCGGCTGGTGGCGCGGCTGGGCGGCTGCATTCACACCCTTGCCATCGGGGCACGCCGCCTCCTGACGCTGCGGGCCGGGCTGGATGGTCCGGCCCGCAGCGCCACGGCGACGGCGCGCATTCTGAAGGTGAGCGCGGGGCGCGAGCGGCGGCTCGAGCGACGCGCGCTGCGGCTGCTGGCGCGCAGCGCCTCCACCGGCTGCGAGGTCGCGGCCATGAGCGTGCCGGCGGCGGTGCCCGCCCAAGCCAGCCCGGCCGGCACGGCCACGACGGCGGCGGCCGGCTCGTCCGCGGTGTCTGGCCCGAGCGCCAGCCTGAGCGCCGCCCACGCCGAGCGCTCGCCCCGCGGCGGGCGCCGGGTCGGTGCAGGGGCACCCCCGGCCACTGCCGACGAGCGAGCATCCACGGGCTCATCGTCCGCGGGAGCGGTGCTGATCCCGGCGCTCCTCGCGCTCCTGCTCGGCCTGGCGCTGATCGCGCTGCCCGGCGTGCGCCGGCGACTGCTTCCCGCGGGCGCGCCGGTCGACCGACCGCGGGCCACGGCGGCCGCACCGGTCAACCGAGAGCGGGCGGCGCCCGCCCAGCCGCAAGCCCCTGGGCGCGAGCGGCCCACCCGTCGACCGCTGCCGCCGTCCAGGCAAGCATGGGCGGCCATGGACGAGGGGCTCGCACTGATGGCGGCCGACGCGTTCGCACAGATGGCCCGCGACCCGGGAGAGAGCGATCCTCATCCCCAGCCTGAGGCCGAGACCTCACACCATGAAGCTCAGGTTGAGGGTGAGGTACACCCGGGTGGCGAGGATCGAGCCGGCTAACGCCCGGCGATCCGGTTGGCGAGGCCGGCGATGCGCGACTCGTGGTGGCGCACCCGCTCCTGCCGGTCGGCCAGCCGGTAGAGCGTGTAGATGCCGCGCGCGCCCACGAACCGCAGCGGCTCGGGCTCCCAGTTGCGTGCGGGGTGCCCCACCCACGGCAGCCTCGTGAGATCGGTCTCGCGGCCGAGCACGAGATCGCGCAGCGTCCGCCCCGCCAGGTTGCTCGCGGCGACCCCCTCTCCCGCGTAGCCGCCCGCCCAACCGAGCCCGGTCACGGGGTCGAGGTTGACTGTCGGGCACCAGTCGCGGGCGACGCCGAGGATTCCGTGCCATGCCCGGGCCACGCCGACGTCGGCGAGCGACGGGAACAGTGCGGTCAGCCGGGCCCGCAGCTCCTCGACGGTTCGTCCGGGCACCGGACCCTCGCGGTCGGTGCGCGAGCCGAAGCGGTAGGGCACGCCGCGCCCGCCGATGGCGATCCGGCCGTCGGCGGTGCGCTGGGAGTAGGTGTAGAGGTGCGACCCGTCGAGCAGCGTCTCGGTCCCGTCCCAGCCGATCCGCGTCCACTCGGCCTCGGGCAGCGGCTCGGTGACGATCATCGAGCTGTTCATCGGCAGCAGCGCCCGGTGCTCGCCGGGCATGTCGGCGGTGTAGCCCTCGGTCGCCCGCAGGACGTAGCGCGCCCGGACATCGCCGCCGCGCGTCACGGCCAGGCCGGGCTCGATGGTCTTGACCGGGCTCTGCTCGTAGATCGTCACCCCGGCCCGCTCCGCCGCGGCGGCCAGCCCGTCGACGAGCCGGGCCGGCTGCACCCGCGCGCAGTGCGGCGAGTAGAGCCCGCCGCGCGCCCCGGCGACGCGCACGCGCCGCTCGGTCTCGTCGGCGTCCAGCACCTGCCAGGCGAGATCCTCGCCCAGCTCCCGGCGCTCGGCCTCCGCCTCGGCGCGCAGCCGGGCCACCTGGGTGTCGCTCTGGGCCACGGTCACAGTCCCGCCGTGCTTCCAGTCGCACTCGATGTTCTCCAGCGCCACCACGGCGCCGACCTCCTCCACCGTCTGCTGGATGGCGCGGACCATGGCGCGGGGCGCGTCGGAGCCGCCGCGCGCCCGCCACGCCGCGACCGTGCCCGACAGCTTGCCCAGCACCCACCCGCCGTTGCGGCCCGAGGCGCCGAATCCGACCTGACGGGCCTCGAGCACCACCACGGTGAGGCTGGGCTCCGCCCGCTTGAGCTCATAGGCGGTCCACAGCCCGGTGAAGCCGCCGCCGATGACGCAGACGTCCGCCTCGCGGTCGCCGGCCAGCGCGGGCCGCGATGGACGCGACCCGAGCTGGTCGAGCCAGAACGACGGTGTGGTCGACATCGGGCCTGGCGGGCGCCCTACAGCATCGTGTCTGCGGGGGCGAACTCCGACTCCGGGGTGACCACCTCGATCGGATCGCCGAACTTCACCCGCTTCTCGTTGCGGAAGAACGCGGGAGCGGTGGCCTTGCGGTAGAGCATCACCAGGATCCCGCTGCCGAGCCCCAGGATGCCGATCCAGACCGGAACGCCGAGCCCGAGGAAGGCGCCGCTGCTGTCGTTGGCGGCATCGCTGTAGACGATGACCGCCTTGACCAGGATGACCATGAGGATCACTCCTCCCACCGTCGGGAAGAAGCCGAGCATGAAGAAGTTGCGCACGGACTTCCTGAGCTCGTAGCGGTAGAACCAGGTGCAGCAGAAGCCGGTGAACCCGTAGTAGATGCACACCAGGATCCCCAGACCTGCGACGCAGTCAGCGAGCACGTTGGTCGAGAGCTTTTCAATGGCGACGAACCAGATGAGCGACAGGACCCCAGCCCAGATCGTGGCGGTGCCGGGGGAGAAATTGCGCTCATGGACCTGGGCGAAACGGCTCGGGATGGCGCCCCGGCGGGCCATGGAGAGGGCCTGGCGGGCGGCGGGGATGATGGTCGTCTGCGTCGCCGCCGTCGCGGAGGTCAGCACCGCGATGGTCAGCAGGAAGTGCAGCGAGCCCAGAACGCCCGTGGCCAGACCGCCCGCGAAGATGTCGTCGGCGTTGTTGACCAGGTAGGTGGTGCCGGCGAACGCCTGGGAGGCGACCGACACGAGCAGGTAGATCCCGATGAGGACCATCGTCGACGTCACGGCGCTGCGCCCCGGCCCATCGCTCGCGTTCTGGCTCTCCTCGTTCACCGAGACCCCGGTGTCCCAGCCCCAGTAGAGGAACACACCGAGCAGCATGCCGGAGAGGAGCGCGCTGGTGCTGACCGAGAACGGATTGAACCAGTTCAGCGCCACGTGCATCGAGTGCGTCGGCGAGTCGACGTAGGTCTTGATCAGGGCGACGACGGCGAAGATGATCAGGGTGGTCATCTCGAAGCCGAGCAGGATCTGCTGGGTCCGCGCCGAGAGCTCAATGCCCCTCCAGCAGATCCAGGTGAGGATGATGATGAAGATGCCGCCCAGCAGGATGACGTCCAACGTGTTGGCCGCCGCATTGTCCAAGCCGAACAGCTGGAACCCGTAGCTGCCGGCGATCTGCGCCTGGTTGGCGTTGACGACGATGTCGGAGACGATGACGATCCAGCCGACGATCAGACCGAGCTCGGGGCTGATCGCCCGGCTGATCCACGAGAACGACGTCCCACAATCGGGATCCACCTCGTTCATGTACTGGTACGCCCAGGCGACGAACAGCATCGGGATGAAGGACACGATGACGACCGCGGGGTTGTGGACGCCGATTCCGGCGACGCCGACCATGAACCCGACGGTGGCGGCCAGGCTGTACCCCGGGGCGGTCGAGGCGACCCCAATGACGACGTTGCTGATGTAGCTGATCGCGCCCTTCTTGAGCTCTTGACGCGGCGCTTTCTGGCCCTCGGCGGCGGGGCGAGTGACGGACGTGGCTTCCATCCACTTCCTTCCTGATGTTGTCTGACGCGTACCAATACGGTGGTGGCCGGGGCGGAGCGTACCGCCATCGGTCCTCGCTGACTATTGCTCTTCGTCCAACGGGGCCTCACTCCGTACTCCAATGCGACCACTAAACGTCGCGCGGAGCGCGCCGTCCGTGCAGCGAGGCGCCGATCGAGGCGGCCACGACCAGCGCGATCCCCGCGACGGCCCGCCCGCTGAGGCTCTGCCCCAGGATCGCCAGCCCCGCGAGCGCCGCCACCGCGGGCTCCAGGCTCATGAGCACGCCGAACACCGGCGGCGGTATCCGCCGCAGGGCCTCGAGCTCGAACGAATAGGGAATCGCCGAGGAGAGGATGCCGATGACGGCGCCCAGCGCCAGCGCTCGCGGCTGCACCAGATCCGAGCCGGCCGTGGCCACACCGACGGGCAGCGTCACCGCCGCGGCCACGCACAGCGCCAGCGTGAGCCCCGCCCCGCGCTCGAAGGCCCGCCCCACCCGAGCGCTGAGCAGGATGTAGGCGCCCCACAGGCAACCGGCGAGGAGCGCCAGCGCCACGCCGAGTCCACTGACCGGCCGCTCGCCGCCGTTCGTCAGAGCCAGGATCCCGGCCCCGGCCAGCGCGACCCAGACGAGGTCCACCGCCCGGCGCGACCCGGCGACGGACACCGCCAGCGGTCCGACGAACTCCAGCGACACCGCGATGCCCAGCGGTATCCGGTGCAGCGCGCCGTAGAAGCTCAGCGTCATTCCGGCCAGCACCAGCCCGAAGGCGATGGCGAGCGGGAGCCGCCGCAGCGCCCGGCCGCCCAGCCGCGGCGGCGAGACCGCCAGCACCACCGCGGCGGCGAACAGCATCCGCAGCGCGACGGCGCCGCTGGGACCCACCCAGCCGAACAGGTGCACCGCGAGCGCCCCGCCTATCTGCACCGAGGTGATGGCGGCGATCACGAGCCCGCCGGACGGGGCGCGCGCCAGCCAGCCGCCGTCCGGAGCGCGTCTGGTCACCTCGGGCATCAAGCTCGATCGTAAACCGGGGCCGGCGCCCCGCACTGGCGGCGCGGCCAGCACTGAGCGTTACGGCACAACGCGAGCGCACGTCAACGGCGGCGATGAAGACGTGTGGGCCCATCGGCCGCGCTGGCCAGATCTTGACTCCTCCCGTCGCACACTCGCCCTTTTGAGGTGGTGCGACGTGAGAGTTCAACATGACTGGCGTTTCGCGACGCGCCCCCCGAACCGGGCCAGTGTGCGACGCGTGGAGTCAGGATTTCGCGACGACCTCCGATCCTGCTCTTCATTGCCGCCGTTGAGTGCGTCCGCGTCGTGCCAAAACCCCCGACATCAAACAGATCGCGTGCTCCCCCGGACCACCAGCTCGGTCTCGAGCACCGTCGCCGCCGGCACCTCCCGCCCCTCCATCAGCGCCAGCAGCATGCGCGCCGCCTGCTCTCCCTTTTCCCGGTCGGGCTGGCGGATGGTGGTCAGCCCGAGCGCTGCGGCCGTCTCGGCGTCGTCGAAGCCCACCACCGACACATCGGCGGGAACATCGAGCCCACGGGCGCGCGCCTCCAGCATCGCCCCCTCGGCGAGGCGGTCTGACACGCAGAGCAGAGCCGTCACCTCGGGCCGCGCGTCCAGCAGTGTCGCCGCGGCCGCGGTTCCCTCCTGCACCGAGCTCGTGACGCCCGCGACCACCGGCACGCCCGCCCAGTCCACGCCGGCCCGCTCCGCGGCCTCCCGGTAGCCCTCCAGGCGCCGGCGGGTCACGGCATAGCGAGCCGCCGCCTGGGCGTCGGCGTCCATCACGCCCCGCTGCTGGCCGCGCCACAACGAGAACGTGATCACGCCGAGGCGCCGGTGCCCCAGTCCGAGCACGTGCTCGGCCGCCGCCCGCGCCGCCGCCCTGTCATCGATCCCGATCCAGCGAGGCGCGTCGCGCCCGGGTCGCGCCAGCGACGCCGGCTCGGGCTCATCCATGACCACCGTGGGCAGCCCGCGGGCGATGGCCGCCTCCACCAGCGGATCGTCGTCGGCCATGGAGAAGATGAGCAGGCCGTCCATCACCGCCGCGCTCACCGCGGCCGCGTTGCGCTCCTCGGTGGCCGATCCCGGGACGAGCAGCAGCCCGGTCCCGGCGTTCTCGGCCACGGCGCTCACCCCAGCCAGCAGGGCGACGGTCACGGGATCCTCGAAGGCGTAGGAGAGGCGGTTGGCGTAGGCGAATCCGATGGCGCCGACGCGCCCGCGTCTCAGCCCCGCCGCCAGCGGATTGGGCCCGGGATAGCCGAGCTCGGCCGCCATGGCGAGGACGCGCTCGCGCATCGCCGGCGACAGCTGGTCTGGCCGGCTGAACGCGTTGGAGACGGTCTTGGCCGAGCAGCCGAGACGGTCGGCGATGGATTGGAGCGTGATTCGCGTGGCCATCCGCGGGTACACATCATGTCAGATACTTCATCGATGAAGAAACGAGTCGCCATCCTCTGTCTGATCCAGTTCGTCGATGTGCTCGGCGTGACGGAGGTGCTGTCGGCGGTGCCGCGGATGCTGGCCTCGGTGTCGGCTCCGTCCACCGCGGCCTCCGCCGTCCTCACCGCCTACGCGATGTGCTTCGGCGGCCTGCTCATGATCGGCGCCCGGCTGGGCGACCGCTTCGGGCATCGCCGGGTGCTGGT
>DASXJW010000121.1:0-29113 GCA_036497165.1 Solirubrobacteraceae bacterium | reverse complement strand
GAGCGCGACCTGTCGACGAAGTGGTACTACCAGGTCATCCAGAGCCGCTACGGGTTCAACCCGCACCACCTGATGCTGGCCGACGCGTGCGAGTTCTTCATCGGGCAGGGCTGCAAGGTGGGCCTCGGCGGTCACCTCATGGGCCAGAAGGTCACCGAGCAGGTGGCGGAGATGCGCTCGCTGCCGGCGGGGATCGATCAGCGCTCGCCCGCCCGCCACCCGGACTGGCTGGGCCCCGACGATCTGTCGCTGAAGATCCAGGAGGTCCGCGAGGCCACCAACTACGAGATCCCGATCCAGCTCAAGCTGGGCGCCGCCCGCGTGTACGACGACGTGCGGATGGCGGCCAAGTGCGGGCCCGACATCATCTACCTCGACGGCGCCGAGGGCGGCACCGGGGCCGGCCCGCACACCGCCGCCGAGGAGACGGGCATCCCGCTGATGGCGGCGATCCCCGAGGCCCGCCGCGCGCTCGAGGACGTCGGCCTGGCCGACGAGATCGACCTCGTGGTGGCCGGCGGCATCCGCAACGGCGGCGACGTGGCCAAGTGCCTGGCCCTGGGCGCGGACGCCATCGCCATCGGCCACTCCGCGCTGATGGCGCTGAACTGCAACAAGGAGATCCCGGGCGTCACGGATTACGAGGGCACCGTGGGGGTGCCCGCGGGGCGCTGCTACCACTGCCATACCGGGCGCTGCCCGGTCGGCATCACGACGCAGGATCCCGAGCTGCGCAAGCGGCTGGTGGTCGACGAGGCGGCCAACCGGGTCTACAACTTCCTGCACACGCTGACGCTGGAGTGCCAGATGCTGGCGCGGGCCTGCGGGAAGACCGACGTGCACTCGCTCGAGCCCGAGGACCTGTGCGCGCTGACGGTGGAGGCCTCGGCGATGGCCCGGGTGCCGCTGGCGGGCACCGACTACGTTCCCGGCGTCTCGGAGGAGCGGACGCTGGCCCGCATCGAGCGCCTGCTCGAGCGCCACGTGGCCAATCCCATCGACTACCTGGACCCGGTGCAGGCCAGCGCGGGAGGTGACCCCTCATGAGCGATGTCATGCGGGTTCCGGGCGAGCCCGAGAAGGTGTTCGGCATCGACGCCGAGTACCTGTCGGGCAAGCGCTTTGACTACCAGGAGGACATCTCGCTGGTGGAGGACGTGGACCTCGTGGCCGCCACGCCGGGCGAGGACATCAACTGGCTGGAGGACATCACCCTGCTGTCGGAGGACGAGGTCCCCGCGGTGTTCGATCGCTACTCCAACTCGTTCATCAAGATCTACTTCGACATCCCGAAGGGGCGCGAGGACGAGATCGCGCGTAAGGTGCTCATCACGCACCTGCAGTCGGGAAACTCGTATGGGATCGCCTTGAAGGAGCGCCACGCCAAGTTCGCCCAGCCCGAGCTGGGGCCGTGGGTGGCGGGATCGCGCACGGTGGGCACCGACTACCGGCCCTCGGTGCTGGAGGGCTGGGAGCCGCCCGAGCACTGATGGTGGCGTGATGGGCGAGCCGGCGGCGGTGGCGTGATGGGCGAGGCGGCGACGTTGCCCCGCTCGGTCAGGCGCGGGCCGCCGATCACGCTCACCTGCGACTGCGGCGAGCGCCGCCACCTGCGCTACGGCGAGCGCTGGACGTGCGAGAAGTGCGGGCGCACGTGGAACACCAACCGCATCCCCATGGAGCAGTACGCCGCCATCCGCGCCACCCAGCTGCGCTACCGCCGGATCCCGATCGCGATCAGCATCTTCGCGCTGGCCGCCGTGATCGCCTGCATCCTGGTGGGCAAGGCGGTGGGCGGCCTGCTGGTGATCGGGATCATCGCCACCACGTGGAGCATGTTCTTTCGCCCGCTGCACCGCCGCAAGTACCGCGAGGCGATCGCCGAGCTGCCCTCGTGGAAGATCAAGCCTGAGTAGGGGCCACCGCCTCGACGGTGATCTCGACCCCGTGGACGCTGGTGGAGGCGCCCATGTCAGCCGGGGTCCCGGGGTTGAGCACGTTGACGTTGGCGCCGCCGGGCTCCAGGCGCGGCCAGCGCCCCTTGGGCGACAGGGCCACGCCGCGCGGCAGGGTCGCGTCGGTGGCCACCGCGAGGGTGAGCTCGCCCACGTCTGATCGGACCACCGCGCGGTCGTCGGCCCGCAGGCCGCGCTCGGCGGCGTCGGCGGGGTGCAGCGTGACGGTGGCGGCGCCGCGCCGGCCGTCGAGCTTGGGCTCGTTGGCGAAGCTGGCATTGAGCGCCCAGCGCGACGCGGGGCTGAGCAGGCGCAGGCGCCCGGACGACGGCCGCGGGTCGGCATGGGGCTCGGCAAGGCGCGGGTGGCCGTCGCGCTGCGCCCGGTCGCTGGCCAGCTCCACGCGGCCGCTGGGCGTGGGGAAGGTGAAATCTGCGAACTGCACGCGCGGCTCGACGGTGGCGGGGACCGTGCCCCGCTGGGCCAGCTGCTCGAAGGTGAGGTCCAGGCCGCTGGCGGCGAGCAGGTGGTCGATGACCGCGCGGTCGGATTCGTACAGCGCGGGCTCGCCCATGCCCATCGCCGCCGCCAGTCGGCGGAAGATCTCGGTGTTGGGCAGCGCCTCGCCCGGGGGCTCTGTCACCTTGACCTGGGCGGAGAGGCTGAGGTCGAAGTAGGAGACCATCAGGTCGTCGCACTCCAGGAAGCTGGCCGCGGGCAGGACGACGTCGGCGAGGTCGGTGGTGTCGGTGGGGAAGAGGTCGATGGCCACCGTGAACAGGTCCTCACGGGCCAGCGCGCGCCGCAGCTCGGACTGGCGGGGGTTCGAGGCGGCGATGTTGATGTTCCAGGCGAGGAGCGCGCGTGTCCGCGCCGGGTCTGCGAGCCAGTGCGCGAGCTCCATGTGCCCGATCGGCTCGGGTGAGTGGCCCGGGAGGCCGGCGTCACTCACATACCCCGCGTCGATGCCGCGGCTGTCTGAGCCGTTGAGGTACAGGACGCCCGCGCCGGCACGCCCGAGGTTGCCGCTGATCGCGGCCAGCTGGGCCACCGCGCGGATCGCGTTGCCCCCGCGCGGCTGGCGCTGGAAGCCCTGGCCCAGCCACAGCAGGGAGGGGCCCGAGCCGTACAGCGCGGCGGCCCGTTCGATGTCGCCGGCCGGGACGCCGGTGAGGCGCTCGCCCCAGTCCGGCGGGCACCGCGCGATGGCGGGCTCGAGCTCCTCCCAGCCGACGGCGTGCCGGTCGAGGAGGTCGGGGTCGTGCAGGCCGTCGCGGACGATGACATGGGCGATGGCGAAGGCCAGGGCGGCGTCTGAGCCCGGGAACGGCTGCAGGTGCAGGTGAGCGCGGGCCGCGGTGGCGCTGCGCACGGGATCGACGACGATGACCCGGCCCGGCGCCTCGCCCAGCCAGTGCTCGTCCTGGTGAGGGGCCGAGACCGAGGGATTGGCGCCCCAGACGAGGATGCAGGCGGCGTCGCGCGCGGTCCGTGGGTCAAAGCCGTCCTCAGACGTGCCGTAGAGGTACTCGAGGGCGACGTGACCGGCCTTGTTGCAGATCGTGTCGGGGTCCACCTCCCGGGCGCCGAGAGTGCGCATGAAGCGCTGGCCGAAGCCGTAGCCCAGGACGGCGTCGGTGCCGGTGTAGTGGGCGTTGAGGATCGTGCCCGCCCCCGCCCCCGCCCCTGGCTCACCGGCGATCTGCGTGAGCTGCTCTGCGACCGTCGCGAGCGCCTCGTCCCAGGTGGTGGTGCGCCAGCGACCGGCGCCCTTGGCACCGGCGCGCCGGAGCGGCGCGGTCAGCCGGGCCCGCGGGTCCAGGAAGACGCCGTTGTAGGCGGCGGTGCACTTGGGGCACAGGCGTCCGCGGCTGACCGGATGGGCGGGATCGCCGCGGACGTGGCGGATCGTGCCGTCCGCGCGGACGGCGACCTCGATGCCGCACGCGTCATAGCAGTCGCGAGGACACGTGGTGAGGATCGTGCGGTCTGCGGCGGTCACAGACCCATCATCGCGCGCTCGCGCGATGCGGGCCGGCCCATTGTCGCTGTGGCTAGTGGACGATCAGGACATCGCAGCGGGCGCCGTGGGCCACAGCGTCCGACACGCTCTGCCCGAGCAGCCGGTGCAGCCTTGAGACCTCGCGGGTGCCCACCACGATCATGTCCGCGGAGCGCTGGCGCGCCGCCTCCAGGATCGACTCGGCCTCGTGGCCGACGGCCTCGATGTAGTCAGCGGTCAACCCCTGGCTCTCCAGGTAGACGTGGGCATCGTGGAGCTCGGCCCGGTGGTCGGCGGCGGTATCCACCGGATCGGTGCCGATCGAGCGCCCCGAGGCGGGGACCGTGACCGGCGCCACGCTGGTGACGATCAGCTTGGCCTCGAACGCCTTGGCCAGGCCCGCGGCGCGCTCCAGCGCGCGCCGCGAGGGCTCACTCTCGTCGTAGCCGACGAGGATGGTCTTGGTCATGCCACCACCGCCGCGCCCGCCGGCGTCTCCATGAGCGCGGCCTGCTCCTCGGCGTCTGGCATCTGCGGCACCTCCTCGCGCATGTGCACGCCCTCCTTGTCCTGGACGATGCGGCGGTACACGAACAGGATCAGCGAGCCGACGAGCACGGCGATCCCGATCCAGAAGTCGGTCCAGGTGCCGTAGCCGTTGAGGTTGGGCGCAAGGGCGCCCACGATCAGGAACACGAAGTTCAGCACGCACAGGAAGGCGGCGATCGGGAGCCAGACGGCGGAGACCTTGATCGGTCTCGGCCAGTTGGGCCGGTCACGTCGCAACAGCAGGAACCCGCTGAGCGCGAACACGTGAGCCAGTACGTACCCGATGTTGCTGAGATACAGGATGGCCAGGTTGGACTTGATCAGGAGCACCAACAGGATGTTGACCGTCAGGTCCAGCGTCATGGCGCGCGCCGGCACGTGGTAGCGATTGAGCACGCCGAACTCCTTGATCGTCATGCCCGCGCGGGAGATCCCGAACAGAGCGCGACCGGCGTCCGAGGTGGACGAGGTCATCGACAGCAGCAGGCTGGCGATGATGCAGATGGTGAAGAACGAAGCGGCGCCGTGGCCCACCAGGGTTCCCATCGCCTGCGTGTAGAACTGACCCTCGGCGCCGGTCCCGACGGCCTTGGAGACCCCGTCGACGCCGCCCAGGCCCAACGGCAGCAGGATGCACACGAGCAGCATGAACGTGGCGGCCGAGCGCAGCGCCCGGTGGGTGTCCTGGATGGACTTGTACTCGGGCGCGAACGTCGCGCAGGCCTCGGTGCCGTAGGTCGACCAGGCGAGGATGAACATGTAGACGAGCGCGACCTTGATCCCGCCCCACGGGCCGGTGAAGGTCGTGTGGACGTTGGAGCTATGCCAGTGGCCGGTGAAGTAGGGGACGATGATGAACAGCGCCAGCGGCACCATCAGCAGCGCGGCGCAGGCGTAGGTGAACCAGACGGCGGGACGCATGCCGAAGATGTTGAAGGCCCACACGAAGACGATGCAGCCGATGGCGATGAAGGACGACAGGGTCAGCGTGTTGCCCAGAAAGCCGATCGAGAGCCCCGACGTCGGCCACCACTGCGAGGTCGCCAGATCGCCGATGATCTTGCCGAAGATCGACAGCACCACCGACCAGCCGATCCAGTAGCCGAACGCCGACAGGGGACCCACCAGGGTCGTGTACTTGCGCCAGCCCTCGTGGGCGTAGAGCGAGATGCCGCCGCTGCGGGCCCCGAACATCGTCGCGGGCTCGGAGTAGATCCAGGCCTGGAGCAATCCGATCGCGGCTGACACCCCCCACAGGATCATCGAGCCCCCGACCCCGAAGATGCCCAGCGTGAAGCCGAGGCTGCCGAGAAGGAACCCGGGGTTGCAAAGCGCGATGACGAATCCGTCCCACCAGCGCAGCGTCTTGAGGAGCTGCACCTCCTCAACGGTGGCAGTAGCCAAGCCTCGTCCCTCCTGAATTTGCGGCACACCGGGTTCCTCGATCCGAGAGGCGGGCCCGGCCTGATGGGCGCGGTTATACCAGTTTGTACAAATTGGGTCAAACAGCAATGAGGAACTTTGTACGCATGGAGCGGGGTGGTTGGCGGGGGTGCTCCACCGGGCCCGTGACGCTCGCGTCGAGATCCCGCGCGCCTGTTGGCGCCTGTGACCGGGCGCTCTGGCCGGGCCGTGACACCATGTACGCGATCCTTTATGAGCACCCTGCGCCAGCGTGAAGGGACGGATGCGCCGGCCGCTGCCGCCGGTGGCGTCGCGCCGCGACCGGTCGTGCTGGCGACGCTCAGCGTCCGCGTCGATCCCGAGGCCGAGCGCGTGGCCATCGACAGCGCGCTCGAGACCCGGGCCCGGCTGATCATCGCCAACATGCTGTGGCTGCCGCCCTATCCCACCACGCTGACGCTCGCCCGCGAGGTTGCGGTGCTGCCCCACGAGGAGGACCTCGATGCGGTCCGCGAGACCGCCGCCCGCGCCGCCGCCCGGGGCCTGACCACCGAGCTCCTGCGCATCTCCTCGCGGCGCCCTCTGGCGGCGCTGCTGGAGCTCATCGAGGAGCGGGGCGCGGGCCTGGTGGTGCTGGGCCCCGACCCCCGGCGCTCGCCGCGGTGGTGGCGGACCATCGCGGCGCGGCGGATCCGGCGGCGGGCCGGCTGCCTGGTGTGGATCGCGCCGGGTTAGATCTAGTGGCTGCGCGACTGCCGGGCCGTCTCGCGGTCCTCGGTCTCGCGCAGGGTCCCGAACCGGCCCGTGTAGAACAGCAGCGGCTCGCCGTCGCGGTGATAGAGGTGCTCGACCTCGCCGATCCACAGGACGTGATCGCCGGCGGGGTGAACGTCGACGACACGACAGCCCACGTGGGCCAGGGCGCCGTCGAGCAGCGGGAGATCGTTCTCCCACACGAAGCGCGGCTCGAGCTCGGAGGCGCGCTGGCCGGCGAAGTGGGCGGCGAACTGCTCCTGGTCAGAGGCCAGGACGCTGACGCCGTAGCGCCCGGTGCGGGGCAGCATCTCGCTCATCCGGCAGCGGCCGAGCGACACCAGGACGAGCGGCGGGCGCAGCGACACCGACAGGAACGCGTTGGCGGTCATGCCGTGAATGATGTCGCGGTGCGTGGTGGTGACCACCGTGACGCCGGTGGCGAACTTGCCCATCACGCTGCGCAACTCCCGGGCCGCGGCCTCGGCGGCCGCCGAGCGGGGCGTGAGCTTGGCCACGCCGGTGGGCGCGCCCAGCGCCGCCGGCGGCGGCGGGGCCGGGGGGCCCTTCTCCCGGCCGGCGGACGGCGAGCTGCCCCCGCCACGGCGGGGCGGCGGCATGAGGCCGGTGCTCTCCGTGGGCGGCGCCAGCTTGGCCACCCGCGTCAGCCGTGCGACGCCCTCTCGCTCAGTCACGGTCACGACCGCGGACGCTTCTTCTCCGGGTCATAGAAGGGGAATCGTACGACGGTTGCCGGAATGCGCTTCTGCAGCCCGTCGAGCTTGCCGACCTCGACGGCCGTCCCGATCTCGGAGTACTGCCTCGCCATGCGGCACAGGGCGATCGACTTGCGCAGCAGCGGGGAGCGCATGCCGCTGGTGACCACGCCGACGCGGCGGCGGTCGACATAGACCTCGTCACCGTGGCCGACCACCTCGTTGCCCTCCAGCTCCAGTCCCACCAGCGTGCGCTGGGGGTGCTCGCGGCGTTCGAGCAGCGCGTCCCGGCCCACGAAGTCCTCGTCCTCCAGGGCCACGGCAAAGCCGATCCCCGCTTCGAATGGATCGACCTGGTCGTCGAACTCATAGCCGGCGAAGATGAGCCCGGACTCGATCCGCAGCAGGTCCAGCGCCTCCAGTCCCAGAGGCTTCAGGCCGAGCGGGGCGCCGGCGGACCACACCGCGTCCCACACCGCCTCGCCGTCTGAGGGGTGACAGAAGATCTCGTAGCCGAGCTCGCCCGTGTACCCGGTGCGCGAGACCACGATGGGGACGCCGTCATAGTCGCCGATCCGCCCGACCAGGAAGCGGAACCACTTCAGCTCGGCCAGACCCGGCTGGGAGGGTGGCGTCCAGACGAACTCGGCCAGCGCCTCGCGGCTCAGCGGCCCCTGGACGGCGATGTTGTGCAGTTGGTCGGTGGTGGGCTTGATCCACACCTTCAGCCCCAGCCGGTCGGCCACCTGGCGCATCCAGATGCCGTCGTACTCGTCGCCGCCGACGAAGCGGAAGTTGTCCTGGCCCAGCCGGAACACGGTGGCGTCGTCGATCATGCCGCCGGTCTCGTTGCACAGGGCGGTGTAGACGACCTGGCCCACGGCGAGCTTGCGGATGTTGCGAGTCACCACGTTCTGCATGAGCGTCTCGGCGTCGGGGCCGAGGACCTCCCACTTGCGCAGCGGCGAGAGGTCCATGACCGCCAGCTTCTCGCGGCAGGCCCAGTACTCCGCGATGGCGCCCTCGTTGTTGAAGCAGTGCGGCAGCCAGTAGCCGCGGTACTCGACGAAGCTCTTGGTCAGCTCCGAGGTCTTTGGATGGAACGCGGTCTCCCGGGTCAGGACCGCCTCGGCGTCGGCGGTCACGCGCCGCGCGATGGCCATCGAGAAGCGGTTCTCGGGCGCGTAGACGCGCACGTGGACATCTGTCACCTCCCAGGCATTCGATGGGTCGATGTCGTCAGGGCAGGCCGAGGACGCGCACACCAGGTCACTCATCGCCCGCAGCATCACATAGTCCCCCGGACGCGACCACGGCTCGTCGAAGGAGAGCTGCATGTTGCCGTCAAAGCCCGTGTTGTAGAAGAAGTTGAGTGCCTCCCAGCCCTTGCGCGGAGCGATCTCGAACGAGCGCAGGGCCCCGTTGAAGTTGTCGGTGCAGTTGACGTGGCCGGGATAGCCCATGTCCTCGTAGTACTTGGCCTGACAGGCGAGGGCGAACGTGTCGTGGCGCCCCACGGTGTCTCGCACGACCTCGACCAGCGGGTCCATGTCGAGGTCATAGAACTTGCCGTGCAGGCCGGGCTGGGGATAGGCGCTGCCCATCAGCGTCCGGGTCACCGTGCCGTCCAGGCCCCGCTCCCGCCCGCGGTGCAGCTTGTCGGCGTGGAAGGCGAGGAAGTCCGAGCACTGCTTGCCGCGGACATCGATGATCTGGATGTACTCGCCCTCGCGCACCTCGTAGCTCTGGGCGCTGGCGGGGTCGATGCGGAAGTCCAGCCGGGGCTCGGCCAGCGGCGGCGGGAGCTCGACCTCGACCCGTTGGCGCGGCTGGGCGCGACGCACTTCGAGCGCGAGCTCGGAGGCGGGCTGCTCGCCGTCGATCACACGCCCGCCGGGCGCGCCGACGGCGACGGTGGTGTCGCCGACGGCGGTGAAGGACAGCTCGCTGCCCGGCGCCGAGTCCGGCCCGAACAGCCGCACGCAGCGGGCCTCGTCGGGGACGAGCCCGTCCACTGCGACCCCGCGGGCGCGCAGCACCGTGGCGTCGGCGTCCGGGGGCGGGCCGAGGGGCGCGCCCACCGCGGTCAGCTCCGCGACCTGGCCGCCATGGCGGTCGATCACCCTCAGCTCGTCGTCGCCGGCGAGCGTGACCACGGTGGCGCCGCCCGGCCGCACCGGGTAGCGCTCGATTGCGCGGTCGACGACCAGGAGACCCGAGGGCGCGAGAGTGGCCATGGCGAAGGGGGCCGCCACGGCTAGGCCGGGGCCGCCGAGGACTCCTTGTCCACCATGGTCATCAGGTCCTCGGCGAGCTTGCGCTTGCCGTCGGCGTCGAGCTTCTTGATCTCGTTCTCGACGGCCCGGCGGTTATAGGTCTGGTTCCAGTAGTCGAGGCTGTCGAAGCCGAGCAGGACGGCCTTGCCCACGAACTGGCGCAGGACCTCGTTGGTCGGGCCCATGACCCAGCCGGCCTTGGCGTCGCGCAGGTAGCGCTCCATCTCCATGTCGCGCTTGTAGCCGGTGCCGCCGCAGGCGTGCAGCATCTTGTCGACGACGTGGGCGGTGTTCTTGGCCGCCTCGAACTTGATCTGCCACGCCCAGTGCAGGAAGTTGGCGCGGGCGAACTCGCCGGGCGCCATCCGCTTGGTGTTGTGGTCGGTGGCGTTGTCCATCGCCTGGGCCACCGAGAACCCGAACAGCCGGCAGGCGTTGGTGTCCATCACGGCCTCGCCGACGTAGTCCTGAATGGTCGGGTAGTCGGCGACGCGCAGGCCGACGTCGACGTGGCGCTTGCGCGTCGTCTGGCGCTTGGCGATGTCGATCGCGCCCAGCGCCAGGCCGTTCCAGACCGCGGAGGAGCCGATGAGGAACCACGGATCCACGGCCTCGTCGTTGGAGGCGGCGCCGTCGCCCTCGGGGCCGACGATCTGGGAGGCCGGGACCGAGACGTCCTCGACCTGGATGGGGCCGGACTGGTTGCCGCGCAGGCCCAGCGCGTCCCAGGTGGAGGGCTGCGCCTTGACGTCCTCGCCGTCGATGACGAACACGCTGAGGTCGTCATAGCCCGTGAAGTCAGGGCTGGTCGTCTGCACGACGTAGAAGTCGGCGAAGCCGCCCGACGTGGTCCACGAGGCCTTCTTGTTGACCTTGTAGCCGCCGTTGGAGCGCTCGGCCCCGGAGGAGAAGGGGTACCAGAAGTGCGAGCCCGTCTCGGGGTCGGAGTAGGAGAGCGTCCCGATCTTGCCGCTGTTGAGGGGGCGGATGTACTTGTCGATCAGCTCGTCGGTGGCGCGCAGCATGATCGTGTTGACCGCGCCCATGTGCATGACGTAGCACATGGCGGTGGACGCGCAGCCGTAGCGCGCGATCGTCTCGCAGGTCATGTGGAAGGCGACGTGATCCTCACCCAGGCCGCCGTACTCGGTGGGGACCGTCAGGGCCAGGAAGCCGTGCTCGCCGAGGAGCTCCAGGTTGCGGCGCGGGTACTCGAGATTGTCGTCGGAGGTCTTGGCGTTGGCGCGCATCTCCTTCTGACTGAGCTCGATCAGCAGGTCCCGCAACTCCTTCTGGCGGTCGGTCAGGACCCAGTCCGGGTCCCACTCATAGCCGAGTCCCCAAAAAGGCTCTCCATCCCATGTTTTCTCGGACATGTGCTCCTCCGGCTCTTGGTTGTCCTAAGCGAATTCAGGCGGCGAACGTAGACTAGGCGCTCGGCGCGTTCTGCACAAATACGTTCAAAGGAATTTCTTCCCCGGGCGAGCGCCGCTCCGATCACTTCATCGCCGATACGACGGTTGGCTGGACCCTCACCCTCACACGGCACCGACGCGCGGCCCGCGGACGTGGTTGCCCGCGCCCTCGGGCCACGGAAGCTCGCGCTGGGCGGCGGCGATCTCGCCGAGGGCCGACAGGATCTCCGGCGCGGCCGGCGCGGTTCGCCCGGCGGCACGGTCGACATGCAGGAGCATGTGCTCGCCGGTGGCGATCAGGGCGCCGTCCTCGTCGCGCAGGAGCTCGTGGAAGAGGTGCAGGCGCTTCTCGTCATGCCCGAGCAGCCGCGTGGCCACGGCGATCCGGTCGCCTCCGTGGGCCTCGCCGAGGTGGCGGATGTGGGTCTCCACGGTGTAGTAGGAGTGCCCGGAGTCGATGTAGGGGCCGAGGATCCCGATCGCCCGCAGGAAGGCGTCGGTGGAGTCGGCCATCACCTCGAGGTAGCGGTGCTCGGTCATGTGGCCGTTGTAGTCGATCCATGCCGGCTCGACGAGCGCCTCGTACAGGCGCAGGCGGCCGTCGGGCAGCGGCGGGCGGGTGGGCGGGGTCAGGTTCCCGGCTCCCGCTCGCTCATACAGCTCGCGCTCGGTCAGCGCCAGCACCTCGCCGGCGGCAAAACCGGCGCCGCGCAGGCCGCGCAGCACCGCGACCAGGCAGTCGTCGCGGGCGCGCTCGAGGTCCGCGATCGAGCGCTCGCCGGCCTGCGCGTCTGACTGGGCGACGATCTTGTCCAGCAGCTCCGGGCTCAGCTCCGGCACCTCGGTGAGATGGGTCCACGGCAGCTCGAGGGTGGGCCCGAACTGCGCCATGAAGTGACGCATCCCGGCCTCGCCGCCCGCCAGCCGGTAGGTGAGAAAGGTGCCCATCGCCGCCCAGCGCAGGCCCGCGCCGTAGCGGATGGCGTCGTCGATCTCCTCCACGGTGGCGATGTCGTCGGCGACCAGCCACAGCGCCTCGCGCCACAGCGCCTCGAGCAGGCGGTCGGCGATGAAGCCGTCGACCTCGTGTCGCACGATCAGCGGGCGCATGCCCACCGCGCGATACATCGCGGCCGCGCGCGTGGCCGTCTCGGGCGCGGTGCGCTCCGCGGCGCACACCTCCACCAGCGGCAGCAGGTAGACGGGGTTGAAGGGATGGCCGACGACGAAGCGCTCCGGGCTGGCCATGTCGGCCGCCAGTTGCGTGGGCAACAGCCCCGACGTCGAGGTGGCGATGATCGCGCCGCGCGGTGCCGCCGCTGAAGCCTGGGCCAGGAGCGCGCGCTTGAGGTCCTCGCGCTCAGGAGCGCTCTCCTGGACGAGCTCAACCCCGGCGACGGCCTCCTCGACGGAGCCGGCGAGGGTGAGCGTGCCTTCGGGAGGCAAGGGGGCGAGCGTGAGCCGCCGCCAGGCGCGCCGGGCGCGTGCGACGGTGTCGGTCACGGCCTCGCCGGTGGTGGGGGAGGGGTCATACAGGCGCACGTCGACGCCGGCGAGCAGGAAGCGCGCCGCCCAGCCCCCGCCGATGACGCCCGCGCCGAGCAGCCCCACCGAACGGGGCGCGGCACTCGCGGGCGCGGCTCGGTCAGTCACGATCGCGCAGCGCGAGCCGCTCCCGGACTTCCGCGGGTCCGAGCACGCGCACGTTCATCGCATTCAGGATCGTGGCTGCGCGCTCCACCAAGGCTGCGTTGGTGGCCTTCTGACCCGGCCCGAGGTACAGATTGTCCTCCAGCCCGACGCGCACGTTGCCCCCGGCCAGCACCGCCATTCCCACATAGGGCAGCTGCATCCGCCCGATGCTGAAGGCGGAGAACACGGCTCCGGCGGGCAGGGAGTTGACCAGCGTCAGCAGCGTGCCCGGGTCGTCGGGCGCTCCGTAGCGGATCCCCATGCACAGCTGGATGAGGACCGGATCGTCGATCAGCCCCTCGTCGATGAGGTCCTTGACCATCACCAGTTGGCCGGTGTCGAACACCTCGAGCTCCGGGCGCACGCCCAGGGACTGGATGCGCCGCGCCATGGCCCGGAGCATCTCCGCGGTGTTGACCATCACGTAATCCCCGCCGGCGGCAAAGTTCATCGTCCCGCAGTCCAAGGTGCACATCTCGGGGAGCAGCTCCTCGACGTGAGCGAGCCGCTCGGCCGCGCCGGCGAGGTCGGTGGCCACCCGGTCCAGGGGCAGCGGCGTGTCGGGCCCGCCCAGCACGAGGTCACCGCCCATGCCGGCAGTGAGGTTGATGATGGCGTCGACGTCGGCGTCGCGGATGATCGCCACCACCCGGCGGTAGAGCTCGACGTCGCGCGAGCCCTGCCCGGTCGACGGGTCGCGGACGTGGATGTGGACGACGGCGGCACCCGCCCGCGCCGCCTCCAGCGCCGACGCCGCGATCTGCTCGGGCGTCACCGGGACGTGGTCGCTGCGCGCCGTCGTGTCGCCCGCGCCGGTGACGGCGCAGGTGATGAAGGCCTCGGTGTTCACCGGTCCAGCGCGGCCTCGACGGTGGGCGTGTTGGCCAGCAGCTTGCCGGTGTACTCGGCGCTGGGCGACGTGAACACGTCGACGGTGGCGCCCGCTTCGACGATGTTGCCCTCGGTCATCACCAGCACGCGGTCGGCGATGGTCCGGATCAGGGCGAGGTTGTGGGTGATGAACAGCAGGCTCAGTCCCGTCTCCGCCCGCAGGTCGCGCAGCAGCTCCACGATCGCCGCCTGCACGGAGACGTCCAGCGCCGAGGTCACCTCGTCGCAGACGAGCAGCGACGGCTCCGCCGCCAGCGCGCGGGCGATGGCCACGCGCTGACGCTCGCCGCCCGAGAGCTGGTCCGGGTAGCGGTTGGCGGCCGCCGCCGACAGCGATACGCGCTCGAGGCACTCGCCGACGCGCCGTCCGGTGTCGCGCCGTGAGCCGCCGGCGCCGAAGAGCTGGAGCTGGCGCGCGATCGTCTGGCCGACCGTGCGCCGGGGGTTGAGCGACGCGTATGGATTCTGGAAGACGTACTGGATCTGCTTGCGCGCCTGCGTGCTGCGCTGCCGCGCGCTCTCGGCGAGCCGCTCGCCACCGAGCTTGACGTCGCCCTTGTACTGAGAGTGCAGCCCGGAGATGCAGCGGGCCAGCGTCGTCTTGCCGCTGCCCGACTCGCCCACCACGGCCACGCACTCGTTGCGCCGCACCTCGAGGTTGATGTCGTGCAGGATGTGGACCGGGCCGTAGTAGCCGTTGACGTCCTCCACGGCCAGCACGACGTCGCCGGCCTGCGCCGGGGCCTGCCCCTCCCCGGTGGTCGGCAGCTCTGACGGCGCCTCCTCGGCGCGATAGCAGTGCACGAGATGGCCGCCCTCGAACTCGGTGGCCGGCGGAAAGGCCTCGCGGCACGGGTCGATGGCCAGGTCGCAGCGCGGTGCAAAGAAGCAGCCATGGGGGCGGTCGCCGGGCAAGGGCGCGTGGCCCCCGATCCCGACCACCGCGCGCTTGCCGGCCATGTCGGGCACCGCGCGCAGCAGCTTGCGCGTATAGGGATGCCGCGGCCGGGAGAAGATCGCGTCCCGCGGGCCGCGCTCGACGATCCGCCCCGCGTACATGACGGCCACGCTGTCGGCCAGCTCGGCGATGACGGCCAAATCGTGGCTGACGTACACGGCCGCGACGCGGTGGCTGTGGCAGAGGTCGCGGATGGTCTCGAGCACGCGCGCCTGAGTGGTGACGTCCAGACCCGTGGTCGGCTCGTCGCAGACGATCACGTGCGGGCGGCAGGCGAAGGCCATGGCGATGGCCACGCGCTGCTGCTGGCCGCCCGACAGCTGATGGGGATAGCGGCGCAGGAAGTCCTTGGTGCCGGGCAGCGCCACCTCCTCCAGGGTCTCGCTGATCCGGGCCTGTTGATCCTCCGCGCTGGTCTCAGAGCGGTGGGCCTCGAGCATCTCCGACAGCTGCGTTCCGATCCGCAGCGCCGGGTTCAGCGCGGTGCCGGGATCCTGGGGGATGTAGGACACGGTTCCGCCGCGCAGCCGCCGCAACTCGCTTGCCGCCATCGCGGCCAGGGGCCGACCGTCGATGAGGATCTCGCCGCCGGTGACCTTGCCGCCCGGGCGGCAGTAGCCCAGCAGGGCCATGCCGACGGTGGTCTTGCCCGACCCCGACTCGCCCACCAGTCCGAGCACCTCTCCGGCGCGAACGTCCATGGCGATCGACTCGACGATGTCCTGGCCGCTGGAGACCAGATCGATCCGCAGATCGCGAACTTGCACCGCCGTTGCGGGCTGCTCTGCGCTCGCGGGCTGCTCTGCTGTCGCCATGCTCACTCCCCTCCTCGGTCGATGCCGATCGCCGCGCGGGCAAAGCCGTCGGTCAGCAGGTTGGTCCCGATCGTGAGCAGGGCGATGGCGATCACCGGGAGCACCACGCCCCAGGGCTGGACGCTCACCGCGAGCCGGTTGTCCTGGATCATGAGGCCCCAGTCCGCGCTCGGCGGCTGCAGCCCCACGCCCAGGAAGTTGATCGCCGCGATCAACCCGATCGAATAGGTGAGGCGCAGGCCGAACTCGACCATCAGCGGGCTGGTGACGTTGGGCAGCAGCTCGCCGAAGATGATCCGGTGGCGGGGCTCGCCCACCGCCTCCGCGGCCTTGACGAAGTCGCGTTCGACGATCTGCTGGGCCGCTCCGCGGATCACGCGCGCCACGCGCGGAGCGTGCGAGAGCCCGACGATGAGGACGATCAGGATCACGCTGGAGGGGAACGCGGTCAGCAGCAGGAGCGCCAAGACGATCTGCGGGAAGGCCATGAACACATCGGCGATCCGCATCAGGACCTCGTCGGTGAGCCCCGACATGTAGGCGGCGGTCAGGCCCACCACCAGTCCCAGCACGACGCCGATGAGCGTCGCCGCCACCGACATCCCGAGCACGGAGCGCCCACCGTAGAGGAAGCGGCTCCACACGTCACGGCCGAGGTTGTCGCCGCCGAACAGGGCCTCGCTGGACGGCGGGCTGTTGGGCGCGGTGACGAACTGGTTGGGGGAGTGGGGGGCGAACAGCGGGCCGGCCAGCGCGATGAACACCATCACGACGAAGATGACCAGGCCGATCCGCGACCGCCACTGGTGCATGGTCGCGCGCACGAGCACGCCCCATTGGCGCCGGCGCATCTCGTGGACCTCGCCGGCCGGCTCGATCGGGTCATAGATCGTGACGTCGGGAGTGCTCATCGTGCCGCCGCCGTTCGCAGCCGTGGGGTGACGAGGATCGTCAGCACGTCCGCCACCAGGTTCACCACCACGTAGACCGCGGCGATGATGATGGCCAGCGCCTGCACCTCGGGGATGTCGCGGTTGCCTACGGCATCCACCAGGGCCGAGCCGATGCCCGGGAAGCCGAACACCGTCTCGACGACCACGACGCCGCCGGCCATGTAGGCCAGCTGCAGCGCCGAGACCTGGATGGCCGGGACGATCGCGTTGGGCACGGCGTGGCGCCAGATCACGGTCCGGTTGGGCAGCCCCTTGAGCCGGGCCATCGTCACGTAGTCGGACTCGAGCACCTCCACCATCGAGGCGCGCATGATCCGGCTGATGTACGGGGTCACCGCGATGATCAGGGTCGCCGCCGGCAGGATGCACTCCTTGGGGACGTTCCAGGCGTGCTCACCGGGCGGGATGATCGACACCGCCGGCAGGACGTGCGAGGCGTTGGTGGCGAACAGCAGCACCAGCCCGATGCCGATCACGAACTCGGGCAGCGCCGCCAGCGCCAGCGTGGTGATCGAGAGGATGTGGTCGGTGGGCTTGTCGCGGCGGACCGCCATCAGCACGCCGAGCACGATCGACAGCGGGATGGCGATCAGCCCCGACACCAGCACCAGGAACGCCGTGTTGAGGATGCGGCCGGAGATGAGCTGGGAGACGGGCGCCTGGGTGGCGGCGGAGTTCCCGAACTGACCGCGGACGATGCCGCCCAGCCAGCTGAAGTACTGGCTGAACACCGACCGGTCCAAGTGCAGCTGCTGGGTGAGCGCGGCCAGCCGCTCCGGTGTCGCATTGCGGCCCAGGATCGCCCGCGCGGCATTGCCGGGCAGGGCCTGGGTCGCCGCGAACACCACGATCGACACCAGCAGCAGCGTCAGCAGGCCCAGCAGGATCCGTCGTAGCAGGAACTTGCCCATGCCCTCGTCTCCCGAACTCGATGCCTACGCGGTGAAGCCCACGTTCTTCATCCAGTAGTTGCCCAGCGGGAAGCCGGACTTCGCCTCCACGAACCCGCTCAGCTTGGCGCTGTAGGCGTCGATCTGGTTGGAGAAGTACGGGATGATGTACCCGCCGCTGTTGTACTCCAGGGTCATCGCCTCGCCGATGAGCTGGTTGCGCTTGGTGGTGTCGAGCTCGGCGCGGGCCTGCTGAATGAGCTTCTGGAACTTCGGATCGGCCCAGTGGGTCTCGTTGAAGGGCGAGTTGGGGAGGCTTCCCTGCGCCACCTGGGGCAGGTACATGCGGGTGGCCCAGAAATCCTGGGCGAACGTCCACTTCAGGTAGTTGGGCCCGTAGAACGTGCCGGTGTCGAGCTTCTGGAGCTTGACGTTCACCCCGGCGCCGGTGGCCTGCTGAGCGAAGACCTGGGCGGCCTGCACCACGCCCTGGAACACCGGGGCGGTCGTGAGCTGCACCGTGAGGCTCGAATGACCGGCCTGCTTGAGCAGCGACTTGGCCTGCTCGAGGTCCTGGTGGCGCTGAGGCAGGCTGGTTGGATAGCCCGGATCAAACGGCGAGTACATGTCGTTGGCGACACGTCCCTGGCCCGACAGCACCTGCTCGACCATCTGCGGCCGGTTGACGATGAGGCGCATCGCCTGGCGCACGCGGACGTCCGAGAACGGCGCCTGATCGACGCGCATCGTGAACGGCTGCCACTGGCCGGTGTGCGAGATCAGCACCTTGAGCTGGTTGTTGCCCTGCACCTGCGCGATCTGGCCGGTCGGCAGGTTGTCGATCGCGTCGACCTGACCGCCGAGCAGCGCGTTGACGCGGGCCGTGTCATCGGTGAAGTCGATGATCGTGAGCTGGTCGGTGTAGGGCCGGCCGCTCTGCCAGTAGTTGGGGAACTTCTTGAACACGCTCTGCTGGCCGGGCGTGAAGCTCGCGTACATGAACGCACCCGTGCCGACGGGGTTCTTGGGGTCGTAGTTGGTGGGGACGATCGCGTTGAAGTACTGACCCAGATCGTCCAGGAACGCGGCGTTGGGGAACTTGAGCGGGATCCGGACCTGGGAGTTGTTGATCTTCTTGACGCCCTTGAGGTCGATGTAGCCGATGGAGGCCGCGCCGACCTTGGGGTCCTTGGGGTCGAGAATCCGCTGCAGACTGAAGATGACGTCGTCGGCGGTGACACTCTTGCCGTTGTGGAACTCGATTCCCGGGCGAATCTTGACCACCCACGAATTGGCCTTACCGTGCTCGGCCTCGATCGACTCGGCGACCATCATCTCCAGCGGGCCGAAGCTCGGCGGGCGCACCGCGAGCGGCTCGTAGAGGTTCCAGCACCGCATGATGTCCGGGTCCGCGACGGGGAGGTGGGCGTCGATGGTGTCCTTGGCGCCGCCGCCCGTGGCTCCGACACGCAGGCTGCCGCCGGGCTTGATCGTGCCGGTGGAGGGTGCGCTGGACTTGGCCGTGCCGCCGCTACCCCCGCTTCCGCTGCTCGAGCCGCTCGAGCCGCCGCAGGCGGCCAGCAACCCGCCGGCGGACAGCATCGCGCCGCCCGCCAGGGCGCCGTGCAGCACCTGGCGCCGCGTCAGGTTGTCGCGCGACTCCTCATTGGAAAACTCTCTGTCGGTCACCCCAGACTCTCCTCTTTGTGGCTGCTTGCGTGGACAAGGCTCTTCGCACTGGTCAGGCGGTCGGCGTACCTGCTGGCCTCCCCGATGAGGAGGTCGAGGCTGAGCTTCAGGTGCTCGCGCACCACGTCCCCGGCGGCGGGGTCGCGGTCCGCGATGGCCTGGAGCAGCTTCTGATGGTCGATGACGTAATCAGACACCGGGTAGATCGGGTGCCAGTTGAGCAGCATCTGCGACTCGGCGGCAAGCGGCTCATGGGCCCGGCTGAGCCGGGGGCTTCCGGCGAGGCCGACCATCACCCGGTGAAAGTCGATGTCGGCGGCGATCAGCACCGCCGACGGCGCCTCTGAGCCGTCGGCGGGGCAGACGTCGCAGATGCGCTGCTGGGCCTGCTGCAGCGGCGCGATGTCAAACGCGTACTCGCACTCGAGCAGGGCGCCCACGGCGGCCACTTCGATCGCGGTGCGCGCCCGGTAGACGTCGATGAGATCGGTGGCGGACACCGGCCGCACGCGCGCGCCTCGGTTGATCTCGGTGACCACCAGGCCCTCCTGGACGAGCTGGCGAATGGCCTCGCGAATGGCGCTGCGCCCGGTGCCGAACGACTGGGCCAGAGCAGCCTCCGGCAGCTGCTCGGTCGGCTTGATGCGGCCGGCCAGGATGGCGGTCCGCAGCTCGTGCAGCACTTGGTCGGTGGTCGAGCGGCGCTCGACGGTGCCTAAGCCCCAGGCGGAGTGGTCGGGCAAGCTGTCGACAACCTACTCCCGGCTGCCAACCAAGTCAACAGCATGTGAAGAGCGCCATCGCGTCGGCCGGTGCGTCGGTGATGAGCGCGGCCACCGATGGCTGCGCGCTGAGCGCCTGGAGGGTGCGCGGGTCGTTGACCGTCCAGACCCATGACGCGAGGTCACGGCGCGCGGCCCACTCCAGCACCCCGGCGTGAGTCAGGCTGATGTGCGGAGCCAGAAAGTCGGCGCCCGATTCATGCAGGTGGCGCGCCGCTCGCCGCGCCGAGCGGGGACCCATCAGCAGGCCCGTCCGCGCCTCGGGCCGATGAGCCTTGACCTGGTTCAGGACACGGGGCAGAAACGAGGTGACCACGTACTGCTGGGGCGTCAGACGCTGGGCGACGAGGGCCATCGCCTCCTCGACGTAGCCGTCCTCCTTGAGCTCGACGTCCACGAGCAGCCGGCCCGCCGCCTGGTCCAGCACGTCGGACAGCAGCGGCGCCTGCCCCACCCGCAGACGGGCCTGAACCTCGCGGTGGTCCAGGCGTCCCACCTGGCGCCAGCGAACGCGCGCGTCGTGAACCACGACGATCCGGCCGTCGGCAGTACGGCGGACATCGATCTCGATGCCATCACAGCCCAGGACGGCGGCCTCCCGCACCGCGTCCAGCGAGTTCTGCGGCGCCTGCTGCCAGGCCCCGCGATGGGCGACGATCATGGGCAGAATGCCCTCGTCGCGCCGCACGGCGGCCACGCTACGAGCGTGCTCCATCGCGGGGGCAGAGTACCCGCCGGGTCGGCGGACACGCGCCGGGATGCTTATCCTCCGCCGGCCGATGGCCGCATCACGCCCCGACTCCTTCCTCGTCCTCATGGCCGACCAGCTGGCGGCGGGCTGGCTGCCGGCCTACGGCCATGAGATCGTGCAGGCGCCGCATCTCTCGCAGCTGGCCCAGGATGGGACGGTCTTCGAGTCCGCGTACACCGCCTTCCCGCTGTGCGCCCCGGCCCGGGCGGCGATGCTGACCGGCCGCTACGCCTCGCGCGTCGGCGTCTACGACAACGCCGCCGAGTTCCGAGCCGGCGCGCCGACCGTGGCGCATGCGCTGCGCGCGGCGGGCTACCACACCGCTGTGAGCGGCAAGATGCACTTCGTCGGCCCCGACCAGCTCCATGGCTTCGAGGAGCGGTTGACCACCGACATCTATCCCGCCGACGTGGACTGGACGCCGGACTGGAGCCGCCCGCTCGAGGACCCGCTGCCGTGGTACCACACGATGGAGAGCGTGCTCGCGCCCGGGATCTGCCCGGCGGCCATGCAGACCGACTACGACGAAGAGGTCGCATTCCAAGCTGTGCGCAAGCTCTATGAGATCGCGCGCCACCGCGCCGGGCAGCCGTTCTTCCTGTTCGTCTCGTTCACCAATCCGCACGACCCGTGGGAGATCCCGCGGCGCTTCTGGGATCGCTACCGCCGCGACGACATCGACCTCCCGGCCGTCCCCTCGCTGCCACTCGAGGAAACCGACGCGCACAGCCGCCGCCTGCGCGCCATGTGCCGTGTGGACGAGGCGGGCCTGACCGCCGAGCAGATCCTCCGCGCCCGTCACGGCTACTACGCCGCCATCAGCTACCTGGACGAGCGGATCGGCCAGGTGCTCGGCGCGCTGCGCGAGTCAGGGCTCCAGGACCGCACCACGGTGCTGTTCTGCGCCGACCACGGAGAGATGCTGGGGGAGCGGGGCCTCTGGTACAAGATGAGCTTCCTCGAGCAGTCGGCGCGGGTGCCGCTGATCGTGACCTCGCCGGGGGCCTCCGGGGCGGGGGGTCGGATCGCTGAACCGGTGTCGCTCGTGGACTTCGCCCCCACCGTGCTCGAGCTGGCCGGCCTGAGCGCCGATGCCATCGCCGGCGAGGGGGACGGCGTCAGCCTGGCCGGCGCGATCGAGGGCGGCGGCGCGACCGCGCGCCCGGTCCTCTCGGAGTATCACGCCGAGGGTGTGCAGGCGCCGGCGGCGATGGTCCGCTCAGGCCGCCACAAGCTCATCGCATCGCGCCAGGATCCCGATCTTCTCTATGACCTGGAGATTGACCCGCACGAGCTCACCGATCTCAGCGCGCAACCGGGCATGGATGGGGTGCTCGCCTCGCTGCACGCCGAGCTCGAGCGCCGCCTCGACCTCGACGACATCGGCGCCCGGGTGCGGGTCAGCCAGCGCGAGCGATTCCTCGTCTCGCGGGCGCTGCGCCAGGGCCGGCCCACGCCCTGGGACCACGAGCCCTCCTACGACGCTGCCCTGCGCTACATCCGCAACCGCGAGGACATGTACGAGCTCCAGCGTCGGGCACGCCTGGACAGCGGCACCCCCGAATGAGGGCGTGCGCCCCCGAACCGCCCTTTTTCGCGGCGCGGGGCCCGCAAGCGCACCGCACCATGCGGGGTTGATCTGATGTGGGGCGTCCCTCGATGACTCGCGTGCCGCCGTGGCGGCACCTCGCCGGCTGGTTGGTGGGCTGCCTGGTCCTGCTGTGCGGCGCACTGGCGGGGACCGCCGGCGCGGCCTCCGCGTCAACGCTGACCGTCACGCTCGGCGGGACCGGCACCGGTACCGTCACCTCGGCCCCGGCGGGGATCAGCTGCAGCGCCGGCACGTGCACGGGCTCCTTTGACCCGAGCACGAGTGTGGTTCTCACGGCGGTGCCCCATGCCGGCGACGGGTTCGGGGGCTTGCTCGGCGGCGCCTGCTCGACCAGCCCGTGCACCGTCTCGATGGCCACCGACGTTCAGGTCACCGCCACCTTCGATGATCCGCCCACGGTGGCCATCACGGCGCCCCTGAACGGCGGCGCCTACAGCTCCGTGGCGGTTCCCCCAGCGGCCTTCGCATGCACGGCGGATCCGGGCTCCACGATCCAGTCGTGCACGGGCAAGCTGGACAACGGATCAGCCGTGCCGTCGGGGGGCGCCCTCCCGGGGGCCACCGGCCCCCACACGCTGACCGTGACGGCCACGGACGCCGACGGGTCTGCGCCGGCGACGGCCACGGCCACGTACACGGTCAACCCGCCGCCGGCGTGTCCTGATGTGCGCGCGACGACCAACGAGGGGCAGCGAGTGAAGATCTCACTGGACTGCAGCGATCCCCATGCCACGACCATCACTGATCAGATCGACTCGGCGCCACGGCACGGGACGGCCGTGGCGACGTCCACCGGCGTGCGCTACACCCCGGCGCAGGGCTTCGCCGGCAGCGACAGCTTCACCTACCAGGGCACGTCGGCCAACGGCGCCTCCGCGATTCACACCGTCACGGTCGTCGTGCTGGCGCCGCCCACGGCCCAGATCTCCGCACCCGCCGCCGGGCAGGTCTACGGCGTCGGGCAGTCGGTGCCGACCCGCTTTGGCTGCGGCGATGACCCGGCCGCCCCCGGCATCCGTTCCTGCGTGGACTCAGGGGGCGCCTCGGACGGCACCGGGAACCTCAACACCTCCAGCGAGGGTCACCACACCTACACGGTGACCGCCACCAGCCGGGACGGGCAGACAGGACACGCCACCATCGACTACACGGTCGTCGGCAGGTCGCCCCAGGTGGCCATCACCGCGCCCGTCGACAACGCGGCCTACCTGTGGACGGCCGTTCCCGCCGCGGACTTCGACTGCCTTGCCGGCCAGGGCTCGACGGTGCAGTCGTGCAAGGCGACCATCGGCGGTCAGCCGGTCTCAGACCACCAGGCGCTGCCCAACGGCCTCGGCGTGCACACGCTGACAGTGACCGCCACCGACGCGGACGGGCTCAGCGCCTCGGCCTCGGCCACCTACACCATCACCTCGTCAGTCACCCTCGCGCCGCCGGTGTCGATCGAGGCCCCCGCGCAGGGCGGGTCCTACCGGCTGGGCCAGGTGGTGGGCGCGCGCTACTCGTGCCTGGCCCTGACCAGCGGCCCGGCGCTGAAGTCCTGTATCGGCACGGTGCCGGCGGGCCATCCCATCAACACCCGCACGCTCGGCACCCACACCTTCAGCGTCTCGGCCACCAACGACCAGGGGACGTCGACCACCGAGACGGTCTCCTACGCCGTGATCTCCACGTCCAACCGCTTCGCGGTCACCGGCGTTCGCGCCGGCCGGTCGGGGGTGGCGCGAGTCCGGCTGAGGCTGCCGGGGCCGGGATCGGTCAAGGTCGCCGCGATCGCGTGGAACGTGGCGCCCGGCGCGTCGCGCCGGCACGTGCTCTACGGCCTGGTTCGCGTCGGCGCCCGCCACGGCGGGCGGCTGGTGATCGCCGTCACCCCGAGCGCCGCCGGCCGGGCCCTGCTGCGGGTGCGCGGGGCGCGGCCTGTGGTCTCGCTGCGGGTGTCCTACACGCCGACGGGAGCCAGGCCGCGCGCCGTGCACCTCAAGCCCGTGCGGCTGCGCTGAGCGGTCGCCGCCGGGGCCGGCGGGGCCGGCGGGCCGGCGGGGCCGGCGGGCCGGCGGGGCCGGCGCTAGGAGATCATCCCGCCCCACTGCCCGCCGGTGATGCCCAGGACCTGGCCGGTGACGAAGTTGGCCCAGGGCGTGCAGAGGATGAAGATGCCCCCGGCGGCCTCGGAGGGCTGACCGGCGCGTCCCAGCGGAATGAGGTTGGACGCCAGCTCGCGCATCTGGCCGGGGATCCCCAGCTGCAGCGTCTGGCCGTCGATCTCCATCGTGTTCGACGCCTCCTTGACCGCGGTCAGGCGCGTCTCGATGAAGCCGAAGGCCACGGCGTTGACGTTGATCTTGAACTGGCCCCACTCCTTGGCCAGCGTCTTGGTCAGGCCGATCACGGCCGACTTGCCCGAGGAGTAGTTGGCCTGCCCGGCGTTGCCCATCGTGCCGCTGATGGAGGACACGTTGACGATCTTGCGAAACACCTCGACGCCCTGCTCGCGCTCCTTCTTGGCCGGCTCGCGCATGTGGGGGGCGACGGCGCGGCACATGCGGAAGGGGACGACGCTGTGGATGTCGATCATCCGCTGGAAGGCGTCGTCGGACATCTTGTGGATCGGCGCATCGATCGTGTAGCCCGCGTTGTTGACGAGGATGTCGATCCTGCCCCATTCGTCGACCACCTTCTGCACGAGCTCGTCACACACCCCCGGCTTGGTCAGGTCGCCGCCGAAGACCAGGGTGTCGCCGTCGATCTCCGAGGCGGTCTGCTCGGCGACGTCGCCGTCGAGGTCGTTGATCAGAACCCTGGCGCCCTGCTCGGAGAGCAGCTCCGCGGTGGCCCGGCCGATGCCGCGCGCCGACCCCGTCACGATCGCGACCTTATCCTCGAGGATTGCCATCAGTTGCTGCCTTTCGTCGTTGGAGGTGAGACCGCGGAGATCTTGCCAGCGCAGCGCCGACCGCGCCTGTCCATTAGCCTGGCGAGCCTATGAACGCGACCGACTGGCTCTCCGCCTACGCCCAGAAGCTGGGCGTTCCCGCTCCCACCAAGGACGAGCTCAACGCCGTCCTGGACCTCGCCGGCGAGGCCGCCCATTCTTCGCACCGGATCGCCGCTCCGGTGGCGTGCTGGCTGGCCGCCAAGGCCGGGGTGGACCTCGACGAGGCCATGCGGCTGGCCAAGGAGGTGGAAGGCGACGACTGATCGCGCCCACGACGTCGTCGTGTTCGGCGCCACCGGATTCACCGGGGCGCTGACCGCCGAGTATCTGGCCGGCGTGGCCGGCGCGGCTGGTGGGGCCGGCGTGGTTGGTGGGGCCGGCGCCGGGAGCTGGGCGATCGCGGGCCGCAGCCGCGCCAAGCTCGACGCGGTGCGCGAACGGCTCGCCGCCGACGTCCCCGTGATCGTGGCCGACGTCAACGATCCGGCGTCGATGCGGCGGCTGGCGGAGTCGACGAAGGTCGTCATCACCACGGTCGGCCCCTACAGCCACTACGGCGAGCCGGTGGTCGCCGCGTGCGCCGCGGCGGGGACCGACTACGTCGACCTCACCGGCGAGCCCGAGTTCGTGGACCTGATGTGGCTGCGCCACCACGAGCAGGCGCAGCGGACCGGGGCCCGGCTCGTGCACTCCTGCGGCTTTGACTCGATCCCATACGACCTGGGCGCCCTGTTCACCGTCGGGCAGCTGCCCCGCGAGGCGCCGATCAAGCTCGAAGGGTTCGTGCGCGTGGGGGGGACCTTCTCCGGCGGCACCCTGCACTCCGCCGTTCACATCATGTCCCGATTGCGCCAGTCCCGGCAGGTGGCCGAGCAGCGCAAGCGGCTCGAGGGGCGCCCGGCGGGCCGCAGCGTCCGCGGCGTCACCGGGCTGCCCCACCACGACGACACTGCCGCCGGGTGGGTCATCCCCGCGCCCACCATCGACCCGGTCACCGTGCTGCGCTCCGCCCGCGCCCTTGACACGTACGGGCCGGACTTCAGCTACGCCCATTACATCGTGGCGCGGCGCCTGCCCGTGGCCGCGGGCATCGTGGCGGGGGTCGGGACCGTCGTCGCGCTGGCCCAGCTGCCACCGACCCGCAAGGCCCTGCTCGCCCTCAGGGATTCGGGCCAGGGCCCCAGTCCGGATGAGCGCGCCAAGTCGTGGTTCACCGTGCGGTTCCGCGGCGAGGGCGGCGGGCGCCGCCTGGTCACCGAGGTCAGCGGCGGTGACCCCGGCTACAGCGAGACCTCGAAGATGCTGGCCGAGGCGGCGCTGTGCCTGGCCAACGACGACCTGCCCGAACGCGCCGGCCAGCTGACCCCGGCGGTGGCGATGGGCCAGGCGCTCATCGATCGGCTCCTCGCCGCCGGGATCCGCTTTGCGACCGTGTCTTCGGAGGAGACCGTATGACCGATGTCCACGACCATCCCTCGCTGGGCGCGCGTCGCGCCGCCGCCGACCTGCGTCGCGACGGCCGCGCCGCGGTGGACTGGGCCGCGGATTACCTGGAGCGCGTGGCCGACCTGCCCGTCCTCGCCCAGGTCGAGCCCGGCGACATCCGCTCGCGCCTGCCCGCGGGACCACCCGAGGACCCCGAGCCCTTCTCCGCCGTCCTGCGCGACCTCGACGAGGTGCTGCTGCCCGGCGTCACCCACTGGCAGCACCCCCGCTTCTTCGCCTACTTCGCCACCAGCGCCTCCGAGCCTGGGATCCTGGCCGAGCTGCTGGCGGCCACCCTGAACTCGGTCGGCTTCCTGTGGCGCACGGCGCCCGCCTCCACCGAGCTCGAGTCCGTGGTGCTCGAGTGGACGGCGCAGTTGCTGGGGCTGCCCTCCGGCTGGCATGGCCACATCGAGGACACCGCCTCCACGGGCACGATGGCCGCCATGATCGCAGCGCGCGAGACGACCGGTCGCAACGAGGTCGTCTGCTCCGAGCACACGCATTCGGCGGTGGAGAAGGGCGCGCGGATGCTGGGCATGACGCTGCGCAAGGTCGGCAGCGACGGGGAGTTCCGGCTGCGCGTGGAGGAGCTGGGGGACCTGAGCCAGGCCGCGCTGGTGGTCGCGACCGTCGGCACCACGGCCAGCGCGTCGGTGGACCCGGTCCCGGCCATCGCCGATGCCTGCGCGGCCGCCGGCGCGTGGCTGCACGTCGACGCCGCCTACGCGGGCAGCGCCATGGTCTGCCCCGAGTTCCGCTGGGCCTTTGACGGCGTGGAGCGCGCCGACTCGCTGGTGGTCAATCCGCACAAGTGGCTGCTCACGCCGATGGACTGCTCGCTGCTGTGGACCAGTCGCCCCTCCGATCTGCGCGCCGCCTTCAGCCTGGTGCCCGAGTTCCTGCGCACCCCCGACGCCGAGGATGCGCTCTCGCTGAGCGAGTACGGGCCGGCGCTGGGGCGCCGCTTCCGCTCCCTCAAGCTGTGGGCGGTGCTTCGCTGCTACGGGCGCAGCGGCCTGCAGGAGCACATCCGCCGGGGCGTCGCGCTGGCGTCGATGTTCGAGGGCTGGGTCGCCGCCGAGCCAGGCTGGGAGGTGTGCGCGCCGCGCCACTTCTCGCTGGTCTGCTTCCGCGGCCCGGGAGACGACGATCGCAACCGGGCGCTGCTGGATGCCGTCAACGCTTCTGGTGAGGCCTTTTTGTCGCATGCGGCTCTGGATGGCCGGTACGTCCTGCGGCTGGCGGTGGGGCAGATGTCCACCACCGAGGCCGACATCGAGTTGACGTGGGAGATCCTGCGAAATGTGTCACAAACGTTGGAGAGTTGACACCCACGTGTGACGGTTTGGCTGTCACCCTGGACGGATGGGTGACTCGGAGAAAAAAGGCGCCGGGAAACGGCAGGTTTTTTCTCCGAGTGAGGTGGTGAGCCGGGAGCAGCTGCATCGGCTGGGCCTCAGCGATAAGCAGATCGCCAGGCGCGAGTCGAGGGGAGAGCTTCACGAGCTGTACACCGACGTGTGGGCGGTCGGCCGGCGCGACGTAAGTCCGCAGGGCCACCTCCTCGCGGCCCTGCTCTCGTGTGGGCCCACCTCCTTCCTCAGCCATCGGACAGCCGCAGCGCTCCACGGTCTGAGAGCGGTCAACGTCAGGGCCATCGAGGTCACGGTGGTGGGGGACCGGGCGTGTTCGCGGCAGGGGCTCATCACACATCGGACCACCAAGCCGCCGGCGCCCCAAGACCTCCGGACAGTCGAGCCCCTCCGCTACAGCTCCGTTCCGCGCCTCCTGATCGAGCTCGCGCCCCGCGAGACCCCGACCGAGCTCAAGCGCCTCATCACCGAGGCCGTGCGCCGGCGACGCCTGGATCTCGTGGCGATGGAAGCGGCGCTGCAACGCTACGCGCGGCGGCCGGGACTGGCTCGACTGAAGGAAGCGCTACACAGCTACCGCCCCCGTCCTGACCGCAAGTCAGACCTCGAGCGTGCCTTCGACGACTGGCTGGTGGAGCACCCCGAGATCCCGCAGCCGAGACGCAACGTCCACATCGACGGCTGGGAGATCGACTGCTGGTGGCCCGAGCAGCGCGTGGCGCTGGAGCTCGACGGCCGCCCCTACCACGTCGCGGCTCAAGACATGGACCGCGATCGCCGCAAGGACACCGCGCTCCAGATCCTGGGGATCAGGGTCATGCGGGTGACCGGTGAACGCTGGGACCTGGACCGCGCCGGGGTCCACGGCGACCTGCTGGCGCTACTTCAGCTCGGCTGAGGTCTTGCCCAGCAGCTGGCGCGCGATGATGAGCAGCTGGATCTGCTGGGTGCCCTCGAACAGGTCGAGGATCTTGGCGTCGCGCGCCCACTTCTCCATCAGCTCGCCCTCGCCGAGGCCGGTGGCGCCGCACAGGGCCACGCAGCGCAGCGCGATGTCGGTGCCCATCCGGCCCGCCTTGGCCTTGGCCATCGAGGCCTGCAGCGAGTTGGGCTTCTTGTTGTCGGCCATCCACGCGGCCTGGAGGGTCAGCAGCCGGGCGGCCTCCCAGTCGGCCTCCATGGCGATGAACTCCGCCGCGGCGGCGCTCTGC
>DASXJW010000120.1:0-30315 GCA_036497165.1 Solirubrobacteraceae bacterium | reverse complement strand
TCAGGCTGGCGCACGCGGGATTGCGCCGCCGCCGCTTCTTCGCTGAGGGAGACATCGAGTGGCTGCGGCCTGACGGCGCGCCGATGAGCGACGGCGATTGGGCAGCGCCCTTCGCCCACGCGGTGACCGTGGCCCCGGCCTTCGGTCCGCTGATTCTGATGGTGAATGCGTGGTGGGAGCCGCTCACCTTCCACCTACCGCCGAGGCACCTGACGGGAACGCTGGCGGCGGTGGTCGATACCGCGAATGGCGACTTCGACTTCAGCATCGCCCCCGCGGCGGGCATCGTTCTGGCACCGCGGTCGCTCGTGCTGCTGCAGCGCACGGCCGAGCAGTAGACGGGCCGGTTATGTCGCGCACCCGATAGAGATCTCGGGGCCGGCGTGCTCGAGACGTAGGTTCATGACACTGCGCGCCCCCCGCGCGGCGAGTTCCAAAATCGACCCGAGGAGCAGTCATGTTTCGAAAGAGCCGGATTGCCGTGCTCGCGATCGCGCCGTTGAGCGCATTGGCGGTGGCCGCCTGCGGAGGTAGTAACTCGAGCACCGGGAGCAACGGTGCCGCTACTGCGACGAAGTCCCCTGCGTCAGCCGGCACGTCGTCAAAGACCATCGACGTCGCCAGGACCAGCTTGGGGCCGGTCCTAGTTGACTCTCAGGGCAGGACGCTGTACCTGTGGCAGGCGGACAGCGGCAGCAAGAGCACCTGCAGCGGCGCGTGCGCGACGGCCTGGCCCCCGCTTCACACGACCGGCAAGCCGACTGGGGGCAGCGGCGTCAAGAGCTCGCTCCTGGGAACCACCGAGCGCACGGGTGGCTCCGAGCAGGTGACCTACAACGGACATCCGCTGTATACGTTCCAGGGAGATACTGCGTCTGGGCAGACGAACGGCCAGGGATCAGCCGGTTTCGGCGCCCTGTGGTACGTGCTCTCCCCCGCGGGCGCCCAGATCACGAGCTCGGCATCATCGAGCGGGAGCAGCCCTTCCAGCGGGTATTAGTCGCCGGCCCGTCCCCCAGTCGCGTCGCGCGGCGCTGCAGCTTCAGGGCGCGCCGCCGTTGAGACAGAGACGGTGCTGACCACCCAACGAGGCGCAATGCACGCACGAGAAGACAAGTACCCGGCCACCAAGCCTGGCCGCCCCGGCCGTCCGCCGCCGCTGAAGCGCTTGATCGCTCGCATCTGCGGCTGTGACGAGAGCGAGTTCGTGCTGCAGATCGTGCAGCCGTCGCTCGTCGGCATGATCGACGGAACGGTCTCGACGCTGGCGCCGATCTTCGCCGCGGCCGTCTCCAGCAACTCCAGAACCGCGCTGCTTGTCGGTCTGGCGACCGCGCTCGGCGCCGGGGTGAGCATGGGTTTCTCCGAGGCGCTGTCCGACACGGGCGAGGAGACCGGACGCGGCTCGGCCATCGTCCGCGGCGCGATCACGGGCGCCGCCACAACGTTTGGCGGCGTCTTTCATTCCCTGCCCTTCATCATCACGAACGTCCACCAAGCGCTGGTGGTAGCGGGGATCGTCGTCGCGTTCGAACTGGTCGCCATTGCCTGGATGCGATACAGGTTCCTGCACGTCTCGATGCGCTCGTCCCTCCTCGTCGTCACGCTCGGCGGGGCGATCGTGTTGGCGATTGGCGTCGCGATTGGAAGCGCCTGATACGCACGACGTCTGGCCACAGTCGCATCACGTATCCGGAGTGCCTCGGCGCGGCGGTAGACGAGTGGCTGCGTGGGATGTTCCTCGCCCCCATTACGCCACCACGAAGGAGACTCCGACATGCCAGACGACATCACGAAGCGGATCGCGCGGTTCATCGAGCCATTCCGCGTGAGCCCCGGCTCGATCGTGGAGCTGGCGAAGCACTTCGACCCCGCCTTCAAGGCGGGCATCGAGAAGAAGAAGGATGGGGTCGGGCTGCTCAACGACGGCATCTCGCTTCTATCGGAGTATCAGCAGCGGCTGGCGGCTCAGGCCACGCACGGCGTCGTGGTGGTTCTCCAGGCGCTCGATGCCGCAGGGAAGGATGGGACGATCCGCCACGTGATGAGCGGCGTCAACCCGCAGGGCGTGAGGGTCGAGAGCTTCAAGGTCCCATCGGCGAGCGAGCTCGACCAAGACTATCTGCGCCGCTATCAGGAGCGCCTACCGGCGCGTGGCGGGATCGGGATCTTCAACCGATCCCACTACGAGGAGGTGCTGGTCGTACGTGTCCACCCCGAGAACCTCGTCGCCCAGAAGCTCCCGGCCGAGACTCGCGCGCACCAGGTCTGGAAGAACAGGTACCGAGCGATCAACGAGTGGGAGCGGTACCTCTCCGACAACGGCTTCCGGATCGTGAAGCTCTTCCTCAACCTCTCTATGGAAGAGCAGCGCACGCGGTTCCTGAGGCGTATCGACCTGCCCGAGCACAATTGGAAGTTCTCCTCTCATGATCTGCAGGAGCGCCGGTACTGGGACGCCTACCAGGACGCCTTCTCGACCACGGCACCACCAGCACGCGCTGCATCCTCTTCCGCCCGAATGGCACCCCGGCGGCGATCGCCCAGCGCGAGCAGACCATGTACTACCCGAGACCGGGCTGGGTGGAGCTGGACATGGAGGAGGTCTGGCAACGGACTCAGGAGTGCATTCACGAGGCGCTCGACGCCGCAGGCACGGCCGCTGCGGATGTCGCTGCGATCGGGATCGACAACGAGCGCGAGTCCGTAGTGCTGTGGGATCGACGCACGGGACGCCCTGTCGCACGCTCGATCACCTGGCAGGACACGCGGACCGCCGCCGCGGCCGACGCGCTCATGGCCGATGGTGCATCAACCGGTTCCAACGCACTCCGGGCCTGCCGATCTCGACCTACTCGTCCGCCCTCAAGCTCGGGTGGCTGCTCGACGAGGAGCCCTCCCGGCGCACGGCAGCCGAGCGCGGCGACCTGCTCTTCGGAACCCCGACCGACCGGCGGCAGCTACGACCCTCGGTCGCGCCCAGCCCCGCGTAACAGCTCCGGCGCTCCCGTCCCGAGCTCCGGCGCTCCCGCCCAGCAGGCTCAGGTCGCGCGTAGCGGAAGCGTTTCACGAACCCGCGTTCGTCTCGCCGTTAGGGGAGAGTCGCGAATCGACCTGCTTGGTGAGCGTCAGCGTCTGCTTGGAGATTTCGAGCAGCTCCCGGTTCTGCTTGTCCTCACGGTCCACCGTGTCCGTATAGGTGCTGAGCTCTTTTGTCAGCTTCAGAATCTGCTTGGAGAGATCGAGCAGTTGCTCATTTTGCTTGTCCTCGATTTGGACCGTGTTCCACTGCTGATCGGCGATCACCTGCCGCTTCGCATCGGCGCGGTTCTGACTGATCATCACGAACGTTGAGAGGAAGATCGCCTCGAGTGAGACGATCATCGTCAAGAGCCCGAACGGGTATTTCTCTACCCCGAGCCCGATCCACAGTCCAAACCACACGATGTGGATGTAGACGAAGGTCATCGATCCCGAGAAGGCGGTGATCTTGTCGGCGACCCGGTTCTGCACTTCCTCGGCGCGTTTCTCGGAATGCTTCAGTAGTGCCGGGTTCGCGGGCTCAGGAAGTGGGCGAGGGAGAAGCCAATGCACGAGCTTGCTCCCGCGCCCCTCGCTTGCGGTCTGGCTCGGCGCGGTTGTCTGGTTCGGCGCGGTTGTCTCGGCGGGGGGCATGTGCCGAACGTGCAGCGCATCGGCCTCGGCCCGTAGACGTGGTGGCGCGTGCGCGATACGCCGAGCGTCTAGGACCCCTGCGCACGGGCCATACATTGATGGCATCGCGCTCGAGCGGGACATGTGTCGCTCGAACGTTGGCCGGTAAGCAAAGCCGAGAAGGAGGGCTAGATGTCCACTGCAACGCCGATCGAAGACGCCATCCGCGAGTCCCTGAGCCTCGATCCGCGGATCTCCGACCCCGAGCAGGTCGCCGTTTCGTTTGAAGACGGCACCGCCATCCTACGCGGGACCCTCGGAAGCTTCAGCCAGCGCCGGGCCGTCGTGAGCGACACCCGGAAGGTTGAAGACGTGAACGACGTCGACGATCAACTCCAGGTGCGACTGTTGAACGACGACCGCCGCGACGACGCCGACCTCAGAGGGATCGCCCTGCAGATGCTGGTCTGGGACAGGGAGGTTCCAAGCGACCTCGTCGACGTCAAAGTCAGTGACGGCTGGGTCACATTGACGGGCGAGGTGGGCTACCAGTTCGAAAGCGACGCCGCCTATGACGACGTCGCTGGCCTGCTGGGCGTCGTTGGCATTACGAACGAAATCGTGGTCGTCAATTTCTGAAGCCTTGCACCGGTTGGCGCGGCGCTTGGCGCGCCGCGTCAACCCAGCGACCTCGCGGGTCGCGTATGGCCTTCCTGATCACCCCCAGCGTGCGGCGGGGCGGGTCCGGCGACTCGCCTCGAGGTGAACGGGCTTCCGCTCGGCATCCGTCCGCCCCAGCGTAGGGCCGTCATACGAACCCCCTATGGCGACGGTCCGATCAGATCTTGTTGGGCGTAGGCCACCCGACCAGCCTCTGCTCATGAGTTCATTGGCACTCATGCTCAAGCCGATTGCCGGTGGGTGGGTCATCGAACTCACCGACGGCCGCGAGGTCGCTCGCTTCACCGGGCTTGCCGCGAAGCGCCGCGCCCTGCGCTATCTCGCCAGCCACAACATCGTGCGAGAGGCAAATCGTCGTGCTGGCTGACCCATTCCCGCCTCGGCGATCCATGCTCGCCACGGTGAAACGACCCGGAGGGACTCTCCAAATGTCTCTTGCTGAACGTAACCCGTCATTACCTGTTGGGCGGACGGCGGCTTCTGTCGCCGGCGCCTCCGCGACGGTGTCCCAGGCCGGCAGGCCGCCCGTCCACAGCCGGCGCAGCCCCCATCCTCTGGCGCGACCCGGACCGCGTCGGCACCGGCCGCGCACCGCGTTCGTGCTGGCCGGCGGGGCGAGCCTCGGCGCCATGCAGGCCGGGATGCTGCGCGCACTGTTCGAGTGCGGGATCGAGCCCGACATGCTGGTCGGCACATCCGCGGGAGCGCTCAACGCGGCCTACGTCGCGTCGCGCCCACCGACGGTGGAGACGGCCAAGCAACTGGCGCGGGTCTGGCGTGCAGTTCACCGCAACGACGTCTTCCCGATCCATCCCCGGACGATGATCGGGGGCCTCGCTTCTCACCGTGACCACCTGGTGCCAGATCGGCCGCTGCGGAGATTGATCTCCCGACACCTTGAGCTGGAGCGGTTGGAGCACGCTCGGGTGCCACTTCATCTGGTGACGTTGGATCTCTTGGGGGGCCGCGAGGTGCTCCTGTCCGATGGGCCGGCGGTCGAGGCGGTTCTTGCCGCAGCATCGATTCCGGGCGTGTTGCCGCCGGTGCGGTGGGGCGAATATCTCCTGGTCGACGGCGGAGTCGTCAACAACACGCCGATCTCCCACGCAGTGGGGCTCGGCGCGGAGCGCATCTACGTGCTGCCGACCGACGATCCGGAGGTGCGCGGGCGACCGATGGCTCCGCAGGGGGCGCTCGACGCGGCCGTTCACGCGTTCACGCTACTGGTGGGCGCGCGGCTGGAGACCGATCTCGCCCGTTATGCGCAGGAGGCCGAGCTCGTCGTGCTTCCCGCAGCCAACCCTCGGCGCGTGCAGCCCACGGACTTTGACCACGCCGACCACCTGATCGCCTCGGCCCTTCATGCGGCGAAGGGCGTCTTGGAGGAAGCCATCGTCCCCGCAGCAATTGCGGCATAAGGGCTGAGCGCTGCCTCAACAGCCGCTGCGCGCCTGCGTGCCCTCCACGGTCAGGTAGGACGGCAGCGTGTCGTAGGGATTGGGCAGCGCGTCATTGGTGGCATACACATCGCCCACGCCCGCGGAGGCCGCCTCGCGCAGGACGTTCTGCATCGACAGCTGATCGGGCACGCCGTAGACGATGTTGTAGAACCGGCTGGGCGCGTAGCTCGCCGTCCAGGACGGGAACCGGGTCGAGCCGTAGGTCGAATAGTCGCCCTCGAAGGTGAGGATGATGTCGCCGGCGCCCATCTCCCCCTCGCTGGGGATCGTCCCGAAGTTGATGATCGTCTGCGCACCCGAGGTCTGGGCGTGGACATAGGAGGAAAGCGTCTCGTAGTAGGAGAGCTGCGAGCTGCTCGTCGAGGCCTCGTCGAGGAAGACGCTCGAGACTCCGTACATCGTCTTCCAGGCGCTGATGTTCGCCTCCACCGTGCTCAGGCTGACGCCGCCGTAGTTCGTGTAGACGTAACCGAAGACCTTGATGCCGGCCGCTCGCGCGGCGTTGATCGCCGACGCATAGTCGGAGTTGACCGCGGTGCCGGGCCCGTTGGCGACGTTGGCGACCATCAGGCCCACCCCGGGGGCGTTGGCGTCGCTGGTCGACCACGGGCCGCCCGCGGCGGGGTAGAAATAGGCGGGGACAGCCACCGCTTGACAGGACGTGGGAGCCGCCGGCGCGACGCTCACCGACGCAGAGGCCGAGGCGCTGCCGCCGGCCCCGGTGCAGGTCAGCGTGTAGGTGGAGCTGGCCACCAGTGCTCCCGTGGAGGCCGAGCCCGAGATGGCCTTGGTCCCCACCCAGCCGCCCGAAGCGGTGCAGGAGGTGGTGTTCGTCGAGCTCCAGGTCAACGTGCTGCTTGCGCCGGCGCTGACCGAGGTCGGGGAGGCTGACAGCGAGAGCGTGGGCGGCGGTGTGGAGGACCCGGTGAACTTGGAGACGTCGACCGACAGGGCCCGACAGGCCACGGCCGCCGCGTCGGTGATGGAGAGCGTGTGACTGCCTGCGGCCAGCGAGACCGTCGCCGTGAGGGTCTCCCAGCTGCTACTCGAGACCGAGATGTTCGAGAGGACCGCCTTCCCGTCGACTCTCTCCGTCATCGCCGGCCAGCCGCGCTGGCAGCGCGTCCCCTTTGCCACGACCTGCAGCCCCGTGGCCGCCGACGGCAGGCTCAGCGTGACCGACAGGCTCGTCCCGGGCGCAGAGAGCGAGACCGCCTTACCGCCGCTGGCCCCGGAGTCGCTGAAGACGGTGGCCCCGGTGGGCAGCAGCATCTGCTCGGCCTGGACGGTCGCAACCGTCCCGGTCGCGGCCGCGCTGACGGCGGCGCTGACCCACGACCACGCCATGACTCCAACGACAACCAGAAGGGCCCCTCTGCGTGTCACTTTCCACCCCGGCGATCGGTGCCACTTCCGGCGCCATACTAGGCGGTTTGGGGAGGAAAAGCCAGCGCGGACCCGGCTTAGCTGCTCAGCGCGGCCGCGCCCCTCACTCGCTGTGCGCGCTCCCTAACGCGACCCTAACCGTATTACCCCCACGCAATCGGGACTGTAGGTCTGCGGCGTTTGCTAGGGGGGAATCACGAGTGGCCGACGTGCGGATTCTGGGGCCGATCGAGCTCTGGACAGGGGACCGGCGAGTCGAGCTCGGCGGCCCCCGTCAGCTGGCGTTGCTGGCCTTTCTCGTGCTGCACGCCAATCGGGCTGTGCCCGCCGATTTCGTCACCGAGGCACTGTGGGGCTCGGGGCGCGCGGGCTCGGACAACCGCCTCCAGATGGCGGTGGCCAGGCTGCGCCGGGCGTTGGCGCCACGCGAGAGCCCATCGGGAGCGACGCTGCGAACGGTCAGCGGCGGCTACCTCCTCGCGCTCGAGCCCACCGAGCTGGATGCCGCGATGTTCACCCGCCGTATCCACGACGGAGTGACCGCGCTGCAGGACGGTGAGCCCGAGGCCGCCCAGTCCGCGCTGACCGACGCGCTGGGCATGTGGCGGGGACCCCCGTTGGCGGAGGTGGCCTTTGAGGACTTCGCCCAGCCGGAGATCCGCCGGCTCGAGGAACTGCGGCTCACGGCTCTGGAGAGCCGGATCGAGGCCGATCTGCGGCTGGGGCGCCACGACCAGGTCATCGCCGAGCTCCAGGGCCTGCTGGCCGAGGATCGCACCCGTGAGCGCCTGGCTGCGCAGCTCATGCTCGCGCTCTATCGCAGCGGTCGTCAACAGGAGGCCCTGGAGGTCTTCCATCGCACCCGCGTACATCTCGCCGGAGAGCTGGGCCTCGAGCCCGGGCCGGCGCTGCAGGCGCTGCAGGGGCAGATCCTCGATCAGGCGCCCTCGCTGATCGCCCACGCCAACGGTCCGGTCACGCGACCCAGGCCGGGCACACCCGGGGTCGGGCCGGAGCCCGGGGTCGGGCCCGAGCCCGCCCCCCTGCGCATGAGCGCCCCGCTGCCCAGCCGGCTTGCGCCGCACGGTCCCCGCGTGTTCGTCGACCGCCGCGTCGAGTGTGCGGCGCTCAGCCGGGCGATCGAGGACGTGACGGCGTCCGGGCCACAGGCCGCAATCGTGACGGGCGACCCCGGCATCGGCAAGACGTGGCTGGCCAGCGAGGTGGCGCGCCAGGCGCACGCCTCCGGCACGCTCGTCCTCGCCGGCCGGTGCGACGAGGAGCTCGACCTCCCCTACCTGCCCTTCGTCGAGGCCCTCGAGCACCTGGTCGAGCACGCGCCCACCGAGCTGCTGGAGGCGCACGTGGCCCGGTACGGGTCTTCGCTGACCCGGCTGGTCCCCGGCCTCAGCCGACGCGTGGCGACACCCGCAGCCGCAGAGCCGCCGGCGAGCGAATCAGAGCGCTACATGCTCTACCGCGCGGTCGAGGGGCTGCTGGAATCGGCGTGCGCCGGGCGGCCGGCCGTGATGGTGCTCGAGGACCTGCACTGGGCCGACCCCCCCACGATGAAGCTCCTGTGGCGGCTGCTGAGCTCCCCCCGGCCCACGCCGCTGATGCTGCTCGTGACCTGCCGTGTCTCGGAGGTCGCCGAGGATCACCCGCTGCGCCGGTTCCTCGCCGATGCGCATCGCGAACCCCGCGTGGCCCGTTTCGAGCTGAGGGGGTTGGAGTCCGGACACGTCGTGGAGCTGGTGCGAGCCATCGGGGACGGCACCGCGCACAGCGCTGACGAGGGGTTGGTCGCGGCACTGGAGTCGAGCACCGCCGGCAACCCGTTCTTCATCACCGAGCTCACGCGCAGCCTGCTCGAGAGCGGCGAGCTCGCTCAGACCGCAGGACGATGGCATCTGTCGGAGGCGGCGGACGTGGCGGGCCGCATGCCCGTGAGCATCTCGGAGACCCTCGCCGCGCGTGTGCGCCGAATCGGCGGCGACGCCCGGCGCTGCCTGGGCGTGGCGGCCGTCCTCGGCGAGGAGTTCGACCTTGATCTCGTGGCCGAGCTGGCAGGCTCCCGCGCCGCGGCTGACGCGCTCGATCTCGCCGTTCGGCGCTCGATCCTGCTGGAGGTCCCCGGGCGCCCCGCCCGGTTGCGCTTTGTCCACTCCCTGATGCAGCGCTACCTCTATCGCGACCTCGGATCAGCCGTACGGACCGAGCTTCACCGCCGGGTCGCGGAGGCGATGGAGGCACGCGGATCGGAGGCGCGATGGTCAAGCGCGGAGCTGGCGCGCCATTGGCTGGCCGCCGGCGAGGACGAATGGAGGCGGGCCCTGCGATACGCCGCCCTGGCCGGTGACGAGGCGCTCGTGCAGCTCGCGCCCGACGAAGCGCGGCGGTGGTTCCAGACCGCGCTCGAGCTGCTCGGACGGCAGCCCCGCCCGGCGCAATCGCAGCTCAGCGATCTGCTGGTTCGACGTGGTGACGCCGAGCGTCAGGCCGGCGACCTTCGCTTTCGGGAGACACTGCTCGAGGCCGCCCAGTTGGCGCAGCGTATCGGCGACGACCGCAGCCTGGTCCGCGCCGCGCTGGCCAACAGCCGCGGCATGCAGAGCCAGACCGGCGTCGTCGACGACGCCCGGATCGCGATTCTTCAGGCCGCCCTGGAGATCGTCGGCGACGCAGACAGCCCGGAGCGTGCGCGGCTGCTGGCGATGTACGCCGCCGAGCTCATGTACTCGCCGGACTGGGAGCGCCGGATCCGGTTGAGCGACGAGGCGCTCGCCACCGCACGGCGGCTCGACGATCCTCACGCGCTCACGTCGGTGCTGAACATGCGGTTCGTGAGCCTGCTCACGGCCGAGACCCACCAGGAGCGCCTCGCCAACACGGTCGAGGCGGTGGCCGCGGCAGAGCGGCTCCGCGACCCGCTGGCCCGGTTCTATGCCTATCACTGGCGCGGCTACGCGTGCGTCGAGGCCGGCGATATTCCCGTAGCGCGCACCTGGTTCATTCGCGAGCGAGAGATCGCTGAGGCGTTCCGGGAGCCGACCGCCCTATGGCTGACACGGGCCGACGAGGCCAACCTGGCGATCGTGGCCGGCGAGCTCGAGGCGGCGGACCGGCTGGCCGCCGAGGCGTTTGCGATCGGCCGCCACAGCGAACCCGATGCGCTGGCCTGCTTTGCCGCCCAGCGCGTATCCATCGGCTTCGCGCTCGGTCAGCTGGCCGAGCTGGCCCCGATGGTCGAGCAGGTGGCGGCCGAGAACCCCGGGGTGCCCGGGTTCCGAGCCACCTTGGCGCTGGCGCACCTTCAGGCGGGCCGTCCCGCCGAGGCCGAGGACCTGCTGGAGCGCGCCGCGGCCGGCGGGTTCTCAGACCTTCCGCGGGACGTGACGTGGCTGGCGGTGATGTGCATCTACGCTCAGGTGGCGGGCCAGCTCGAGCTCATCCCGACCGCGGCGATGCTCTACCAGCTGCTCGAGCCGTGGGAGGCGCAGGTGGCGTTCCCCGCATTCGGCGTATGGGGTCCTGTCGGCCTTCACCTCGGATCACTGGCGCTGTGCAGCGGGGACGGGGCCGCCGCGGCACGTCATCTCTCCCGGGCCAAGGCGCAGGCCGCGCACGCCGGCGCGCCATTGTGGGAGACCTGGGCCGACAACCTCCTGAGCCGGCTGCCGGAGACCGCGCGATGAGCGCCGGGGCGTCCGCTGGGCCCGAGCGGGTGAGGGTCGCGGTTCTGGGCGGCGGATGTGGCGGACTCGCCGCCGCCTGGGCTCTGAGCGCGACCGCCGCACTGCGCGAGCGCTTTGAGGTCACCGTCTACCAATCCGGCTGGCAATTGGGGGGCAAGGGCGCCAGTGGCCGGGCCCCCCTCACGGCGGGCGCTGACGGGCTGGGCCAGCGCATCGAGGAGCACGGCCTGCACATCTGGTTCGGCTTCTACGAGCACGCGTTCCGGCTGATGCGGGAGGCCTACGCGGAGTCGGGACTGGCGGCGGGAGAGGACTGGTGGAGGTCAGCGTTTGAGAAATGTGACTCCGTCTGCCTCTATGACCAGCGGGACGACGGCAGCTGGGCCCGCCACACGATCGAGCTGCCGCGGCGCGGGAGCGCCGATCGCGGGCCGCCGACGCAGGCCCGGCGACCGCCACTGGGTCGCGTGCTGGCACGGTCGATCCGGGTACTTGCCAATGGCATGCTCGCCGAGCTCGGCGCCGGTGGGGAGGCGCGGCGAGGAGCCCGAGGCGACGACGCTGAATCTCTCGTCTCGGCCACCGCCTCGACGCTTGCCGAGATCGCCGCCGAGCTTGACGGCGCCGAGTCCCCGTTCACACTGGGCAGCGGGGCCGACGTGACGCCGGCCACTCGTGGCCGCATCGGCATCGGGGGCCGGCCGTGGCAGCGCGTTCGCCGTCACGCCATGGACCCGCTGCTGGACCGCCTCGGGCAGGAGGTGGAGGACCTCCGAACACAACTGGGCGATCGGCTGAGCACGGATCGGATCCGTCTGTGGCGAGGCGTTCTGGAGCTCGTGGCCGCCTCACTCAGGGGCGTGGTGCGCGACGACGTGATCTGGCGCGGATTCGGGGTGATCGACGAGGAGGATCTCCGCGAGTGGCTTCAGCGCCACGGCGCCGGCGAGGAGACCGTGGCGCGCTCCCCGGTCCTGCGCGGTCTGTATGACCTCACCTTCGCCTATCGCGACGGGGACAAGCGGCGTCCCAGCCTGGCCGCCGGCAGGGGGTTGCAATCGCTCCTGCTGATGATCAACTACGAGGGCTCGTTCATGTGGCGCATGCGCGCGGGGATGGGTGACGTGGTGTTCGCGCCGATGTACCAGGCCCTGGCTCGGCGCGGGGTACGGTTTCAGTTCTTCAGCCGTGTGACCCGGCTCCGAGTGACGCCCGGCCGGCCCGTCGTGGATGCCATCGAACTGGAGCGGGAGGCCGCCGTACGCGCCGGGGTCGAGGCGTATGACCCGATCGTGCGTCTGGGCGACTGGTGGTGCTGGCCCTCGGCCCCCGCCTCCGATCAGCTTCTCGAACGCGCGCCGGTGGCGGAGGAGCTGAGGTGCGGCGTCGACTTCGACGACGTCGTGCTGGCCATCCCGGTCGGCGCGCTGGGACCCATCTGCGGCGAGCTCGCCGACGCCGATCCCCGCTTCGCCCAGATGTTGCGCAGGGCGGAGACGGTGCGGACGAAGGCGTTCCAGGTGTGGCTCACCCGGCCGATCGAGGAGCTGCGCACGCGACCCGCGCGCGGGGGCCTCGATCCGCCCGCAACCGCCTACGCCGAGCCGTTCGACACCTACTGCGACATGAGCCACCTGCTGGCCGCCGAGGCATACGACGGTACCGTCGCCCCGAAGGGCGTGGCGTACTTCTGCGCCGTCCTCCCCGACACGGCCACCCGCGCGGACGCGCAGCGCACGGTACGGGCCGGCGCCCTGCGCTACCTGGAGCACGAGGCGAAGACGATCTGGCCCAACGCCTTCGTGGGGGGCGCATTCGACTGGGAGGTGGTGTTCGATCCTCTCGGCCGCACCGGGCGCGAGCGGCTCGAGGCGCAGTATTTCCGCGCGAACGTCTCCGGCACCGATCGCTACGTGACTACACCCGCCGGAAGCCTCGACGCGCGGCTGGATCCGGAGACGTCCGGATTCCGCAACCTCGTCCTCGCCGGTGACTGGACGCGAAACGGGATCGACGGAGGCTGCGTCGAGGCCGCGGTGATCTCAGGGGAGCGTGCGGCGCGGGCACTCATCGCGCGGACCGCGCCGGCGGCGCGGCCTCCCGGGCTGATGAGCCCGTATGTCGAGTACGGCGCGCTGGCCACCGCGCCAGGGCCACTGCTGTGCGAACGGGCCCGGCTGTACTGCTTCTTCATCGACGTCGATCGGACTCGCGTCCAGCAGCTGTGCGATCGCGTCCTCAAGGCGCCGACGGGGGGCGAGCTTCGCTATCGCGTGCCGCGCCGGGCTCCGATCGTCCTCACCTTCGGCACCATCGCCGGCCTGCACTCGGTGCACCCCGACCACGTCGACCGCGGGACCGCCGACGAGCCCGAGGCGGCGATCTGGGTGCCGGTGATCGCTCAGCGTCTGGTGGATGGCGGCTATGTCGACGAGCACCTGGCGATCTTCATGCCCTATATCTGGGTCGACGATCCGATCGCGTTCGCGTCGGGGCGCGAGGTATACGGGTTTGCCAAGACCCAGGGTTGGATGCCGCGCCTCGGAGACCCGCGCCGCGACGGCGCCGCGCTCGGCCCTGACCCGCCGGCGGAGCTGGGTCTGGACGTCTACGGCGTGACCCGCTACGGCGCCGGAGCCGAAGCGGCGCGACGGCGGTTGCTGACCCTCCGCGCTCAGCGGATCCCGCGCGGCAGCGGAGAGACCGGAGTGCCCGAGACCGGCGCGGCGGGTCAGGACCTTGGCTCGCTGCTGACTCACTGGATTGCCGATCTTTACCCCGTCTCTGACCCCGAGGGCCGGGTGCGGCGCTCCGGCGAGCCGGTCCGCCGCCGCGCCGCCGAACTGGCAGCACGGGCGCATGTGGTCAGCGCATTGCTCTCCGAGCAGGCGGTTCGCCTGGTCTTTCTCAAACAGATCCGCGACGCCGCCCACGGCGAACTGGCGGTGCTTCAGCAGGTGGTCGAAGCGCGCTCCTCGGTGACGCCGGGATCGATGCGGTGGCGGGCGTTGCGAGGCACCTACGGGCTGGACCTCGCCGCGCTGGCCAGCCATCCCCTCCAGGACGAACTGGGGCTCACCTCGCCGCAGACGATCAGACGGGGGTTCGTGGCCCAGTTCGGGTTTCGTATGGAGGCCGGGACCGTGCGCTGGCCCTAGCCGGGGCGCGGTGCGCTGGCTCGAGCCCGAGCGCACATGCTTGGGACCAGGCTCAGCTCGGCGCGGTGCGCGGGCAGGTCCGGCGAAACGGCAGGTTCGGCGCGTACTCAGCCCATTCTGCGCGGCTCAGCCCGGCGCCGAGGAAGCGGCAGACATGCTCGCGCAGCGCCCCGAAGGACGCCGGCTGAGTCGCCGCCGGCCAGAGGCGGACGGTCCCGTCTTTGCTGCCCGAGACCAGAAGCCGCCCGTCGGGGCCGAAGGCGACGCTCTCCACCGACGCCGTGTCCGCGCTGAGCGGGCTACCGAGCTCGGAGCCGTCCTTGACATCCCACAGCCGCACCGTGTTGTCGGTGCTGCCAGAGGCCAGGGTGGTCCCGTCGGGGCTGAACGCCACGCTGCGGACGAAGTTGGAATGGCCGGTGAGCGTGCGGAAGGCGCTGTAGGGGCGTGTCCTCAGGTTCCACACGTGGATGGAGTCGTCGGCGTCACCTGACGCCAGGAGCCGGCCGTTCGGGGAGAACGTCAAGCTGAAGACCGCGTCGTCCTGCGGGATGAGGGACGGGACGAGCGGGCGCTCGGTGCGCGCATCCCACAGCCTGATCGCGCGGCCGCTGCCCCCGGAGGCGATCTCGCGGCCGTTGGGGCTGAACGTGACCGCGTACACCGTCCCGGGGCCGCCGTCCAGGACCCGGCCGATCTCGGCGTGCGTACGCACGTTCCAGAGCCGCACGCTGCCGTTGCTCGAGCCGGCGACAACCGTTCTGCCACGTGGGTCGAACGCCATCGCGTGTACCGATTCGGTGTCGGCTCGCAGGACCGCGAGGCGATGCAAGGGGGCGAGGCTCCACAGGCTGATCGAGCCGTCGTCATAGGCGGCGGCGAGCCGGCGGCCCGCCGGGTCGAAGGCGACAGCACCGGCGCGCCCCGGGGCCGGGTCAGGAGCCGGCAGGACGGTCCGGTGGCTCCCGTCCTGCGCTGACAGGACGACCGTCCCGCTGGACTCGGCGGCTGCCAGCCGGCCCGTCCGGCTCCAGGCCACGCTGGTGATCTGCCGGCCCCGGAGGAGCGGTGACCCCAGCACCGGCCCGAACGGCTGGTGCCACAAGGTGATCGTGCGATCGGCTCCGGCCGCGGCCAGAAGCCGCCCGTCGGGGCTGACGGCGACGCTGTAGATGGCGCCCTGATGCCCGACCAGGGCCGCGATACGGCGGTGCGTGCGGACGTTCCAGAGCACGGTGCTGGCTTCCCCGGCGGCGAAGACGGCGGCACCGTCGCCCGAGAAGGCGAGCGCGTTGACGGGCCTGCGGCCCCCGAATTGTCCGAGGCCCTGACCGGACGCGGCGTCCCACAGTGCGATCTGACCGTTCTGCGACCCGGCGGCGAGGAGGCGCCCGTCCCGGGAGAAGGCCACGGCGTTGACGTTGTCACTCGCGCTGAGCGGCGCGCCCACGCGGCCCCCGGTCCGGGCGTCGAGCAGGATCACGGTTCTGGCCGAGCCGACGGCCAGAAGATCCCCCCGCGGGCTGAAGGCGAGGCTGCGGACTGGCGATCCGCCGGCCTGGAGGAGCCTCTTTCGGTGGCTTGAGGGATCGAGCAACAGCACCGACCCCTTCGAGCCGCCCGCCGCCAGGAACCGACCATCGGGCGAGTACGCGACGCTGGCAATGGTGTCGGCGTGGTAGGGAACCACCGTCTCCTTCATGCGGCTGATGTTCCAGAGAACGACCCTGTTGAAGCTGCCCGACGCCAGAGTCCGGCCGTCGGGCGCGAAGGCGGCGCTGTACAGAGGAGCGCCGGAGCGCAGCGGCGCGCCCAGCGGATAGCTCGCGGTCGCGCTCACGTGCCACAGCCGCACCGTCTTGTCGCCGCTTACTGACGCCAGCGTCCCGCCCCCGGGGGCGAAGGCGATCCCCTCGACCGCGTCGGTGTGGCCATGCAGGATGGCGACGGGGTGGGAGAGCCGGGCGGCGTTCAGGGTGGTCACCAGGTTTCGCTTGAGGATCGGTCGGGGGCTCTCCTCATATGCGGCCAGGTCCAGGAGCAGCGAGACGTCCGGCCTGCTCGACAGCGCAGACTGCGCCAGGGTCGACAGCCCGAACGAGCGCGCCTGCGCGCGATCGCGCAACGCAGCCTCGGTCGCGCGGGTGGCGGCGGCGCCCTGGCGTCGGGCGGTGGCGCTCTGCTGGTGGGCGTAGCGCAGCGCGATCACCAACGCGAGCAGCACCGCCAACAGGCTCAGGGCTAGCAGCAGGGTGACATGGGCCCGCCGCTTGAAACGACGAGCCTGCCGTCGCTCGGACTCGGCCTCGCGCTCGGCATTCTCCCGGGCGCGCTCGAGCCGTGCGTTCTCCTGCTGGTCGCGCCAGTCGAGGATCGGCGCAGCGAGGCGGTCGTGGAAGATCTCATAGCGGGCGTCGCTCGTCCCCGGCGCCGGGTCGACGGCGCGGACGATCCGCTCCTCATAGAGGCGATCGAGGACGGCGGTGACGGTGTCGCTGCGCTGTCCCGTCATCTGCGCCAGGTCACCCGCGGTGTGCGCCACCTTCGCCCCCGAGGGCGTCACCAGGTCTCCGAAGATGTCGGTGGCCGTCTCCAGTTGGGGCCCGTCCAGTCCGGCCAGCGCACGGCCGACGTGATTGCGCACGATGGCCTCCGCTCCTCCCAGCTCATCATCGAGGGTGGTGCGTCGCAGGACCCGCGATCCCTGGGCACGCTCGCACTCCCACAACCGCGTCATCACTAACTGGAGGAAGGGCGTCTCGATCTCGTCGCCCGCGGCGCGCGACCAGGACGTACCGGCGCCGCGATCCGCGCGCCGCCCCCGTAGGGCGAGGTTGCCGCGCCGGACCTCGTCGAGGACTGCATCGGCGAGATCGGCGTCGAGCGTGACCGCCTCGTCGGAGCCGTGTTCTGCGTTGAACATCGCCACCGGCCCCTCGATCGCCTCGCGCGCGGCCTCGCGCGACATGTACTCGAGGTGGAGGTAGTTGTCGTAGACGTTGCTGATCCGGCCGCTGAAGAGGTCGCCGAGGCGCCCGTATGCGTCCTCGCGAACGGCGATGAGGAAGTTCGCCGGCACCGTGGGCGAGTTGATGCAGCGGGCCAGCTCATCCGCGAGTCGATCGCGCGCACCGTCCCGGTAGCTGAAGTGCTCCTCGAACTGGTCGAGCATGATCGCAAGGGTGGCGTCCAGCGCTGCAGCGGTCTCGGTGATGGCCGCGGCCAGCGACCGTGCGCCGACGACGCCATTGCCGTCGAAATCGGAGGGCCGGTCCCGATCGCCTGCCCTGGCCGACAGCCCTCGGATGGCAGCGATGAGATCCTGCACCGGGTCGTCCTTCCAGGCGCTGAACACGAGTGGCATGAATCGCCGGGGCCGTCCCGCCTCCGAGCGCGCGGCCAGCTCCGCGAGCCGTGCCGCCACCCCAGCCCGCAGCAGCGAGCTCTTGCCCACCCCGCTCTCGGCGTAGAGAAGCGTGAGCCGAGCGGTGCGCAGGTGGGCGAGCATGATCCGTCGTTCGGTCATCCGGCCGAAGAACCACCTTGCGTCTGCCTCGGTGTAGAAGCCCAGCCCGTGGAACGGGCTGCGCACCAGAGCTAGGTCACTGGGCGAGATCGTGGGCACGGTGGCCTGTCAGTGCTGCGGTCCGTTCGTGCTCGTGATCCATACCGGCAAGGGTCGACCGCAGAGCCTGCACGTACTCGGGCAACGTGGCCGCCAGGAGCTCGACGTGACCGACCACGCTCCACGATGCCTTCTCGAGCGGATCGGGGTCGTGCTCGATCGCCCACGAGCTCTCGCTGATCGGTTGTCCACGCCAGATGCGTCTGAGGAAGACACGGGCATTCCAGCTGCGCAGTGGATAGCCCATGAACAGGCAGCGGCTCCCGGTCAGCTTGTCGAGGAGCTGGATGGGCAGGTGGTCCTGGATGTTCTGGGTCGGCAGATAGTCGATGTAGTGGTCCTCGGTCACCACGTAGTTGTTGCGCCACGCCACCCCACCCTCGCGGCCGTCGGCGCCGCCGTGGATCTTCACGATGATCGTGCGCTCGAGCTGGCCGTCGTCGTCGATGGGGAAGCCCACGTAGCGCTTCGGCTCGACGATCGTGGTCGCTGTCGGCTCGGCTGCGTCGTCACCCCACGGCACGTGCACAAACCATCCGCTGTCGGCGAGGTAGACGGCGTAGTCGAACGGCTCGTTGACATCCTCGAAGGCGCGCTCGAGCGCCATGTCGTAGTTGGCGGTGATGATCAGCTGATGGCGCGGGGGCAGCCCGCGCTCGCGCATCAACCCGGGCACCGCGGCGAGGAACCGATGAATCTGGGTCGGCCTGGACTGCGCGGCGATGAGGTCTCTGATGGCGGCGTAGAGGCGTCGCTCCCCGAGGGTCACCGCGACGCGCTGTGCGATCTCCGCCAGCCCCGACGCACCCGTCCCAAATCGCTCGCCCAACGAGGCTGCGAGCTGATCGTCCTCGGCCGAGCCGGCCCCGACGGCCGTGCCCAGAATGGGAACGACCGATCCGTCGAGGATGCTCTCGATGACATCCGCATAGTGCGCGGCGTACGGACCGGGGATGCCCGCGCGACCGTCGACGCCACCGTGGGACGCGACGGCCGGCGGCCCGTCTGCGTCGCGGTCGCCGCCGTCCGCCGGCGGCGAAGCCGACCCAGGGCTGCCGCGAGCCGCTTGGACCATTCGTGTCATCAGCGCGCCGAGATCCTCGTCGAACGTCGCGTGCCGCAATTCCACGGGTTCGTGGCGAAACAGCCCCCGCAGGGAGCGCGGGAGCGTCTCCGGGTTGGGGGCATCCGTGTCGAGGACGACCGGGATCACCCGGTCGGGGCGATCCCGCAGGGCCCACTCAATCTCGCGGCGCACCCAGTCCTCCGCATGGTGGTTCGCACTGGCCGCCCTCAAGCTGGAGAGCCAAGCCGGCCCGACCAGGGCGAGGAAGACGTCGCATGCCTGGACCTGTGCGAGGCGGTCAAGCTCGGAGCCGTGATCGAGAGCCAGGTGGACGCAGTCCGCGCCCATGCTCTGCCGGAGCCGGTCGGCAAGAAGCAGGGCGTGGCCCGATGTGTCTTCGCGGCGGTAGTTGACGAATACGCGAGGGGAATCTCCTGTGGGCGCGGCGGTGCCGTTCGCCGAGCGCACGGCGCCTGCGCCGGGAGCGGCCGCCGGTACCCGCCGGCGGCCGGCGCCGCTGCCCAGATCGAAGATCCGCCCGTCAGGTACGCGCATGAAGAGCACCGGCGTCCCCCACTCGATGTCGTCGCTGCGCTCGGCGAGCATCGCGAGCCGGGCGGCGCCCAGGCTGGCGTCGACGGGCAGGCCCGACGTCAAGGACTCGTAGAACCCCCCGGCGAATACGATCGCGGCCTCGTCGCTGATCTCGAACTGCATCGCGACGACCGCGGGGATGTCACGCTGGACCAGGGCGCCGGCAACCCCGGCGAACGGGTCCGTACGCGCGGTGCGCGCGCCTTCGCAGGCGTTCAGCGTGGCGAGGCGCAGCGACGAGTCGTGAAGAACCATCCCCAGCTTGTCGCCGCTCACCGGCACCGACCAACCGCTTTCGTTCTCGAACAGCAGCACCCCGCGCTCGGCGTCGCGCTCGTACGCGCCATGGCCCACGTAGTGCAGCGCATGAAATGCGCCGGCCTGCAGCGCCCTCAGCAGCGCACCGAGCGTCGCCGGTCGCTCGAGCCAATGCAGCTCGACCGCTCCCGCGTCGATCAGCGGTGACAGCGCATGTTGGAGGTTGGCGCGCTCACGCTCGACGTCCAGCAGCTCATAGTCAGCCGGGCTGCTGACCACACCCAGAACGCGCAGGGGCGGCTCGACCAGGAGCGGCCGATGGGCTCGCGGCAGATCGAGATACCGGACGACCGGAGTGAACGCCGACACCGCCAGGAAGTTCGGTTCGTCATAGAGGTACTCCCAGGGCACATCGATGAGCTCGGGAGCGCCGCTCAGACAGAGAGTCAGGCGCACGCCACGGCCCTGACCGCGCGCCTGCGCGAGCGTGTCGCGATACAGGTGGTACACGTCTCCGCTGAACAGGGCCTTGAACAGGCCTCCGCCGAAGCGCTGTGCATCACCCAGTGCGGAGGTCTCGATCCGGCGGCGGCCCCGCGGACGGCTCACCCGCAGGATGAAGTTCTCGATCTCGAGCTCGTTGAACGGCAGGCGGAACCCTGCCGCTGCCTCCGCTGACCGGGTACTGGCCAGGACACGGTAGGTGTCGGCCCCCCCGCCGTCGATTCGAAGCCTCAGCTCGTCGTAGCCCTCGACGAACGGTGGCATGGTGCACCCGCCTTTCGGTCCGCCGAGTCTACCGGCGGACGGCCCCTCGGTGTGAGAATTCCCCACGCCGATGTCCCGGTCACCTTGTCACCATCTGGCGTGACTCACCGCGCAGGCGGGAGTGCAGGAAATACAGTGTCGCCCGCAGCTCCGATGGGTGGATCTCGGCATTGAAGAGCGGGCTGTCGCACCCGCTCGTGATCAGACGGCGCACCTCGATCCAGCAATCGGGGTCGACGATCCCCGCCTGCTCGAGAAGGGCCGCCAGCTCCAGCAGCTCTCCGCGCACCGTCGCCACGCGGTCCTGGCGAAGGAGGACATGGTGCCGGCGCACGGGATCCCGCTCGGGGCGTTCGTTGGCGATCGCTCGCAGCCGGCGCGCGGCCGCCCGAACGCGGCGGACGCCCGGGGCACGGCCGGTCCGTCGCCGCGCGACCGCGCCCCGCTGCGACGGCCCCGCGTCGCTCTGTACTGGCGTCCGCCACACCGCGCCACGTTCCCCGACGGCGATAACGCGCCGCTCACTTCAGGTAACGAATCCGTGGCGGCGGCCACGCGGGCGCGGACGACCCCTGCCCCCGCCACGGCCGCCTCAACCAGTGCCACCGGCGCGGGTCAGACCTGCGCGGCGGCGAGGAGCACCCGGCGATAGTCCTCCCAGGTGTCGACATCGAGCGGGATCGGACCGTCGACCGTCACGTCGGCTACCGCGTCGCCGTAGCGGTCCATCAGCTTCCAGACGCCCTTGTCGCCGTGCAGCGCCCCCAGCTCGCCGAACATCTCCCGCGAGAATGCCAACGGGTGCCCGCGGCCGTCGCGGTAGGCGCAGGCAGCCAGCGCGGCGTCGCCCCGGCCCGCCAGCAGCCCCTCCACGGTGGCGACGCTCACTCCGGGCTGATCGCCGAGCATGAGCACGAGCACCTCGCAGCGGGGATGCACATGCTCAAGCGCTGCGGCGATCGACGACGAGCAGCCCTCGCCGTATTGCGCGTTCTCCACCACCTCCACGCCGCGCAGGTCCACCCAGCGCCGGACCTCGGCCGACGCGCCGCCGACGACGCACAGCAGCTGGTGAAACGGGCAGCCCCGGGCCGTCTGCAGGACGTGCCCCAGCAGGGGCGCCCCGCCGTAGGGCAGCAGCTGCTTGGCCTGTCCCAGGCGCTTGGAGCCGCCCGCGCCGAGCACCAGTCCGCTGACCCAGCGATCGCCGCTTCCGGGGATCCTCACGGGGAGCGGGTGGCGAGGTCGCCGGCGTGGTCGGCCGCGTACCGGTCCCGGCACCCGTCGCAGCAGAAGTACAAGCGGTCGCCGGCCACCTCCAGGCGGGGCGCCGCGTCGGTGATGGCCACCTGCATCCCGCACACCGGGTCGGTGGCCACCGCCACCACCGCGGGGGCCGGGGCCGACGCCTCAGCGCGGCTCAGAACCGGATCCGCGTGCTGGCAGGCGATCATCTCCGCGAGGATCGAGATCGCGATCTCGGTCGGGGTGCGGGCACCGATGTCCAGGCCCGCGGGCGTGTGGAGCTGGCCGGCGAGCTCAGCGGGCACGCCGAGCTCGGCGCGGACCGCGGCTCCGCGCCTGGGGCTGGCCACCAGCGCGACATAGCCGACCCCCGCGCGCAGCGCCTCCCCGATCACCGCCTCCTCGCCGTTGCCGTGAGAGGCGACGATGACCGCGGCCGTCCCGGACATCGCGCCTGCGGCGCCGGCCACCTCGCCTGCGGCGCCGGACATCTCGCGGGCAGCGTCCGCGCCGGCTGGGGGCCGCACGACGTCGTAGCCCGCGGCCGCCGCCATGGTGTGGACGGCCTCGGCGATGGGCGATGCGCCCACCACCAGCAGCCGTGCCGCCGGAAGGTGCGGCTCGATGAAGATCTCCAGCGCTCCGCCGCTCAGGCACGGGTTGCGTTCCACGACGGCGCCCTCGATGGCGTCGGCCGCCTCGGGATCGCCGTCCTGCGGGACGAGGCGGAGCAGCAGCGGCTCCCCGGTCTCCATGGCGCGCAGCGCGTGCAGGCGCACCGAGGACTCGGCGCACACGCCGCCGACGAACCCCTCCATGGTCCCGTCGGGCAGCACGACGGCCGCGTTGCCGGGTCGCACGCTGGTGGGCCGGCGGGCGCGGACCACGGTCGCCACGACGAACGGGGTGCGCGCGGACAACAGGCTCTGAACGTGGATGGCGAGGTCGCCCTGGATCATGTGGTCATCCCTTCTGAGTGCATAGCGTCCCACACGCGCCCGGGCGTGCAGGGCATGTCAACGTGCGCCACGCCGAACGGCGCCAACGCGTCGCAGACGGCGTTGACGATCGCCGGCGGGGAGCCGACCGTGGCCGACTCGCCGATCCCCTTGGCCCCGAACGGGTGATGGGGCGACGGAGTCACCGTGTGGCCGGTCTCCCAGTCGGGAACCTCCAGCGCGGTGGGGATCAGGTAGTCCATGAGCGAGCCGCCCAGGCAGTTGCCGCGCTCGTCGAAGGCGATCATCTCCATGAGGGCGAGCCCGACGCCGTCGGTGAGGCCGCCGTGCACCTGCCCTTCGATGATCATCGGATTGATGCGGGTGCCGCAGTCGTCGACGGCGACGAACCGCTCCACCCGGACCTTCCCTGTCCCGGGATCGATGCCGACGACGCAGATGTAGGCGCCGAACGGAAAGGTCAGGTTCGGCGGGTCATAGACCGTCTCGGCATCCAGTCCCGACTCGACGCCGGGGGGCAGCTCCACCGACCCGCGCGCGGCCAGCGCGATCTCGGGGATGGTCGCGCCCTGTTCGGGGTCGCCCTTGACGAACCAGCGCGCCGGCGCGATGCCGTCGTTGGCCCACTCCAGGTCGCCGGGCGAGACCTCGAGCATCGCTGCGGCCACGATGCGAGCCCGATCGCGTACCTTGCGCGACACCAGCGCCGCCGCGGCGCCGCTGACCGGGGTCGAGCGCGAGCCGTAGGTGCCAAGGCCGTAGGGGGTGGAGTCGGTGTCGCCGTGGATGACGTCCACGTCCTCGGGCGGGATGCCCAGCTCGTGGGACACGATCTGGGCGAAGGTCGTCTCGTGGCCCTGGCCCTGGGTCTGGACGCTGATGGCCAGCTGCGCCGTGCCCGTCGGCGAGATCCGCAGCGTGGCGCCGTCGTTCATGCTCAGCCCGGCGATGTCCATGTGCTTGCGCGGGCCCGCCCCCACCGCCTCGGTGAAGAACGAGATCCCGACGCCCATGAGCTCGCCGTCCTCGCGGCGCCGCGCCTGCTCGGCGCGCAGCTCGTCGTAGCCCGCGAGCTCCAGCGCCGCGCGCAGCGCGCGCGGGTAGTCGCCCGAGTCATACACCCAGCCGGTCTGGCAGGTGTACGGGAACTGCTCCGGCGCCAGCAGGTTCTGCAGACGCAGCGCCGCCGGGTCGACGCCCAGCTCACGGGCCAGCACGTCGACGAGCCGCTCGACCAGGTAGACGGCCTCCGCGACCCGGAACGAGCACGCGTAGGCGACGCCCCCGGGCGCCTTGTTGGTGTATACGCCGCGGACGTGGCAGTGTGCGGCCTCGAGGTCGTAGGAACCGGTGAACACGTGGAAGAACCCGGCGGGGAACCGCGTCGGCTGGGCAGTGGCGTTGAAGGCGCCGTGATCGGCCAGGACGTCGACGCGGACGGCGCGGATGCGCCCGTCGCGGTCGGCGGCGATGGCCCCCCGCATCGCGTAGTCGCGCGAGAAGCCGGTCGACATGAGGTTCTCCGAGCGGTCCTCGACCCACTTGACCGGCCGGCCGGTGTTCATCGCGCCGACCGCGGCGCACACGTATCCGGGATAGACAGGGACCTTGTTGCCGAAGCCGCCGCCGACGTCGGGCGAGATCACGCGGATCCGGTGCTCGTCGAGTCCGAGGATCCCGGCGTAGAGGGTGCGGTGGGCGTGCGGCGCCTGGGTCGTTGCCCAGAGGGTGAGCTTGCCGCTGATGCGGTCGAACTCGGCCACGGCGCCGCACGTCTCCATCGGCGCGGGGTGCGAGCGGGGGAACACCATGTCCTGCTCCACCACGACCGCGGCGTCGGCGAATACCCGTGCGGTGCGGCCCGCGTCGCCGGCCTCCCAGTCGAACAGGTGGTTGTCGGTGCGGCCGGGCTGATCGTCGCGGATCACCGCGGCATCTGGGTGCAGCGCGCGACGCGGATCCACCACCACGTCCAGCGGCTCGTAGTCGACCTCGATCAGCTCGAGCGCGTCGCGCGCCGCATAGTGGTCCTCGGCGATCACGAAGGCCACCTCCTGACCCTGGAAGCGGACCTTGTCGGTGGCCAGGACGGCCTGCGTGTCGCCCGACAGGGTCGGCATCCAGGCCACGCCGCGCGCCTCGAGGTCGCGCCCGGTGATCACGCCCAGGACCCGTGGGTGCGCAAGCGCCGCCGATGCATCCACCGACACGATGCGGGCGTGGGCATAGGGGCTGCGCAGGATCGCGCCGTGGGCCATGCCCGGGCGCTGCACGTCGTCGACGAACACCCCGCGTCCCCGGATGAGGCGCTCGTCCTCCTTGCGCGCCATGCGCCCGAAGCCGACCGGGCGATCCTCGCCCCGGGCGGTCGGGCTCGGCTCGGTCAGCGCCACCGGCTCACCCGGCCGCTCTCGGCCGCCGCGCGGCCTGCACCGAGATCTCGGCGGCGATGTTCACGGTCCGGCAGCGCCCGCACTTGACGCGGACGCGGCGGGTCATGTACTCCGGGTCCATGCCGGCGGCCAGGACGTTGCCGCACGACACGCACGCGTAGTCGTACTCGCCGTTGCCGCGGAACACGGGACGCTCGGGGTGGTCCTGGACGGCGATGCCGCCGTCGAGCGGAACCTCCCCCGGCTGGACCTCGCGCATGGTGCGGACCGGCATCGCGAGCGCGCCTCCCCCGCCTACGCCGCCGCGATGAAGTTGCTGGTGAAGTCCGTGATGAGGGCGTCGAGCACGGTCGCCACCGTGCCCTCCCCCATCGAGGCGGCCTTGCCGGTGACCTGAGCGGCGGTGTGGATGTTGCCGCCGCCGTCGCTCAGGGTGAAGGTGACATCGGCATTGGCGTTCCCTGAGCCCCCGACCTCGCGCGACTTGACGCGCAGGAGCGCGGTGTGGGCGGCGGGGTCCTGCTCGACCACGCTCACCGTGCCGGTGAAGCGCATCGACATCGCCCCCATCTTCACGCGGATCTCCGCCTTGACCTCCTCGTCTGAGACCTTCTCCTTGACGGTGCCGCCCTGCACGCAGGGGACGAGCCGCTCGAGATCGGTGACGAGCTTCCAGTTCTCGTCGATGGACTTGTCTGAGGCGATCGGATGGTCGAGCTCAATCATGTTCAGGTGTCCTTTCGCAGGTATGTTCTGGGTGACGGCTCAAGCAGCGAGAAGAAAGAGATCCAAGCATGGCAATACAGCCGGGAACGTATGAGCTGGGACCGCAGGACGGAAAGCTCCTGGTGCGCACGGGAAAGGGCGGCGCGGCGTCCAAGGCGGGCCACAACCTCCTCATCGAGGTCGAGCGCTGGGGCGCGACCGCGCAGTTCGCCGGCGATCTGTCCCAGAGCGTGCTCGAGCTCACTGCGGACTCGACGTCGTTCACGGTGAAGGAGGGCACGGGCGGCGTGAAGTCGCTCGACAACGACGACAGGCAGGGCATCGCCCAGACGGTCAACGAGGAGGTGCTGAAGGGCACCCCGATCTCGTTCAAGTCGACGGCGGTGCGCCCCGACGGCGACGACCGCCTCCACGTCACCGGCGATCTCGAGCTGATCAACGGCGTGAACCTGATCGCCTTCGACATCACCGTGTCCGGCGACGGTCGGGTCACCGGCACGGCCACCGTCAAGCAGACCCAGTGGGGCATGAAGCCGTACTCGGCGCTGTTCGGGACGCTCAAGGTCACCGACGAGGTCGGCGTCGAGATCGACGCGAAGCTGCGCCCGGCGACCTGAGGCATGGCCAAGGGGTCGCGCGGCATCAGCCCCGGTAGACGGTCTGTGCGTCGAGGCCGCCCTCCACGCCAGGGGGCAGGGCGCCGGTGCCGTGCGCGTACATGGCGATGTCGGCAATGGTGCGCGAGTGCTCGGGCCCCTCGCCGCCGCTGAACGCGCCGCCGGACCACGTCAGCGCCTCCGCCGGGGCGTCCAGGGCCACCCCGGCCAGCAGCCGCGCCTTGGTCAGGATCTTCCCGGTCGCCGAGGCCACCGCCGAGGACGTCGCCTGCGAAGGGGCCGTGTTGAAACCATGCCCCTCGCCGAAGCGGTCGGTGTCGGCCGGGACGACCTTGACGTCGAGCGGCGGGATGCCCAGCTCGCCGGCGACCTGGCGCGCGTAGTCAGCCTCGTGGCCGTCGGCCTCGGTGGTCAGGCTGAGCACCATCTTGCCGGTCGGGTGTACCCGCAGGAACACCGCACGGTATGCCTCATTCGCCATCGTCTGCTCCCTCCTCTGTTTCCACGCGTTTGCGCTCCAGGTGCGCCGTCAGCGCGTTGTGCTCCTCCAGATCGCAGAAGCTCGGCTGGGGCCCGCCGAGGACGTGCGGGGCCACGGCCGGCCGCTCGCAGCCGGGGTAGATGCATTTCTTGGGCGCGCCCTCAGCCACGTGGCGCGCCCCATCCGGGCGTGGTGCGTCCCCGGCTCGGCCCGTATCCGGACGGCATCGCCACCGAGCTGCCCGGCGCCGGGGTGGCACTCGCCCACGTCTCCTCCTCGGAGGCCGGCCCCGCCCAGCCCACGAGCGCGGCCGGCCGCCCGGTCCCGCCCCTACCGGCACGCCGAGCGCCGATCACGTCGACGACCTCCTCCAGCGCCTGGAGGCTGTGCCCGCTGACCAGCGCGTCGCACCAGGGCAGCGCCGCCGACATCCCCCCGGCCCGCGGGACGAAGCCGGCCGCGGCCACGCGCGGGTTGACCCACACGATTCGGTAGGCCAGGCGCGAAAGGCGCTCCATCTCGCGTCCCACCAGTGCCGGGTCGCCGCGCTCCCAGCCGTCGGAGAGGATCACCACGACCGCGCCCCGTGCCATCCCGCGGCGGCCGTGGCGGTCGTTGAAGGCTTTCAGCGCGTCCCCGATCCGGGTGCCGCTGGACCAGTCCGGGGCGGTGGCGGCGGCGCGCTGGATCGCGCGCTCGGGGGTGCGCGAGTGCAACGCCCGGGTGAGCCGGGTGAGCCGCGTGGCGAACACGAACGCCTCCGCGCGCGTGTGCCGGTCCCCGCCCTGGGCGGCGCAGGTGAGGAACTGCAGGTAAGCGCGGGCATAGGGCTCCATCGAGCCGGAGATGTCGCACAGGAGCACGAGCCGGCGCCGGACGACGCGGCGGCGACGGCGCGCCAGCCGGATGGGGTCGCCGGCGGTGCGCAGGCTGGCGCGCAGGGTGCGGCGCATGTCGATCGTGGGGCCCCGGCGGCAGCGCTCGGCGCGTCGTGTGCGCCGCTCCGGCGTCGCCAGCACCAGGCGCGCCATCAGGCGATACAGGACCGCCAGTTCGCCGGCGTCCAGCGCGTCGAAGCGCTTGGCGCGGATGACCTCCTCGTCGGAGGCCAGCACCCCGACCGGCAGCTCAGGCTGCGCGGACTCGCCATCGTGTGGCGACGGCGCGGGCGCGGTGCCCGCCGCCCAGGCGTCCTCCTCGCGGGTGCCCGCCGCCTGCGCGGACTCGCTGATCGGCCGGTCGTCATCGGCGTGCGGGACCGGGACCTGTCGGACATCCTCGATCACCATCGCCTCACCCGCCGCCGCGGCCCCGGCGCCGAACACCTCCGCGAACACCCGGTCGAAGATCATCACCTGCGAGGGGTCAGAGACGAACACTGCGCAGGCGGTCCAGTACAGGCGGCGCCGGGTGACCGGGTGCACCACGCGCAGCGCCGCGCCAAACCGCGCCGCGCGCTCGGCGCTCACCGGAACCCCGGCGTCGTGCAGGCGGCGTCCGAAGGCGCCGACCAGGCTGGGAAGGTCCAGCTCGACGGTCTCGACGCCAAAGGCCCGGGACATGGCGCTCACCGGGCCCCGCTCACCAGCCTGGCCAGCCCGGCCGCCCGCACGAGCTCCTGGTCCTCGCGGTACTTGAGCACCGAGCCGAGCGTCCGCGCGGCCGCCGCCTCATCGAGCTCAGCGACCCCCAGGATGCTGAGCGCGGCCAGCCAGTCGATCGCTTCCGCGATGCCGGGTGGCTTCTGGACGTCGGACGCGCGCATCCGGCTGACCGCGTCGGCCACCTGCACGGCCAGGGTCTGCTGCGCCGCGGGCACGCGCCGGCGGATGATCTCCACCTCGCGCTCGGGGCTGGGGTACTCGATCCACTGATACAGGCACCGCCGCTTGACGGCGTCGTGCAGATCCCTCGTGCGGTTGGAGGTGAGGACGATCGCCGGCGGGTGGGTCGCGCTCACCGTGCCGATCTCCGGGATCGTCACCGTCGCCTCGGCGAGCAGCTCGAGCAGGAACGCCTCGAAGTCGTCGTCCGCGCGGTCGATCTCGTCGATGAGCAGGACCGCCGGGCGCGGCCCCGGGTGGCGCAGCGCCTGCAGCACCGGCCGCGCAATCAGGTAGTCGGCGCCGAACAGATCGGTCTCTGAGAGACCGCGGCGGGCGGGATCCGATTCGGCCAGCCGGATCGACAGCAGCTGGCGGGGGTAGTTCCACTCATACAGCGCCTCGGCGGCGTCGATGCCCTCATAGCACTGCAGGCGCACGAGGGGCGTGTCGAGCACCTGCGCGAGCGACTTGGCCGCCTCGGTCTTGCCGACGCCGGCCTCGCCCTCGAGCAGCAGGGGCTGGGGCAGGCTGAGGCTGAGGAACATGGCCGTGGCCAGCCCCTCATCGACCAGATAGTCGACGCCGGCCAGACGCCGCGCCAGCGTCTCGACGTCGGGTGCGAGATGGCGGATCTCCGCCATCACCTCGCCGGTGTCGACGTCGCTCATTGCGGCGGCTCAGGGCGCCCCTGCATCGCCGCCCACACGCGCGCCGGGGTGCAGGGCATGTCGACGTGGTCCACCCCGTGCGTCGGGTGCAGGGCGTCGATGACCGCATTGACGATGGCCGGCGGCGAGCCCACGTTGGGAGATTCGCCGACGCCCTTGGCCCCCAGGGGATGGTGCGGGCACGGCGTCACGGTCTGCCCCAGCTCGAAGTCGGGACACTCGAGCGCGGTCGGGATGAGGTAGTCCATGAAGGAGGTGTTCAGGCAGTTGCCCTCCTCGTCGAAGGTGATGACCTCCATCAGCGCGATCCCGATCCCCTCGGCCAGACCGCCGTGGATCTGGCCGTCGACGATCATCGGGTTGATCCGCACGCCGCAGTCGTCGACCGCGATGAACCGCCGCACCGTCACCTGGGCGGTCTCGGGGTCGATGTCGACGACGGCGATGTAGGCCCCGTAGGGGTAGGTGAGGTTGGGCGGGTCGTAGATGACCTGGGCGTCGAGCCCGCCCTCCATGCCCTCGGGCAGCGAGTCGCCGCTGTAGGCGCGCGCCGCGATCTCCTCGATCATCGCGCCCTTCTCCGGGTCGCCCTTGACATACCAGCGGCCCTTCTCCCAGGCCAGGTCCTCGGGCCGGGTCTCGAGCATGTGGGCGGCGATCACCCGCGCCTTGTCGCGCACCTTGCGCGACACGACAGCGACGGCGGCGCCGCTGACGGGCGTCGAGCGCGAGCCGTAGGTGCCCAGCCCGTACGGGGTGCGGTCGGTGTCGCCGTGGCGCACCTGAATGTCCTCGGGCGGGATCCCGAGCTCCTCGGCCACGATCTGGGCGAACGTCGTCTCGTGGCCCTGGCCCTGGGTCTGGGCGCTGAGTGAGACCACCGCCTTCCCCGAGGGATGCACGCGCAGGTCGGCGCCGTCGTTCATCGACATGCCGAGGATGTCCATGTGCTTGCGCGGCCCCGCGCCCACCCCCTCGGTGAAGAAGGCCACGCCGATGCCCATCAGCTCGCCGCGCGCTCGCTTCTCGGACTGCTCTCTGAGCAGATCGTCGTA
>DASXJW010000119.1:0-52745 GCA_036497165.1 Solirubrobacteraceae bacterium | reverse complement strand
GGCGTAGACGGTGCCGCGACCGATCTCGGGCACCTCGGCGCCCGCCCGCGACAGCACGTCCTCGGCGGACAGGTGCTCGTCGGCGCTGCCGCGGAAGGCGTTGAGGATGGCGCGGCGCTGCGGGGTGACCCGGAGCTCGTGGCTGCGCAGGAGATGCGCGGCGTCCTTGGAACTCATCGCGCTCGAGCCTATCCGACCCCCCACTGGGACCGGGAGCTGCGCGGACCCGTGGTCCGGCCGGGTATGATGATCTGCGTCCTAGCTAGGACATATTCTTTGGTAGAGCTCAGTGCGGAAATATCTGTGAATGTACCACTGCAGCGCGCGCAAGAAGAGGTGCTGTGGCGGATCCGCCGCGACAACCCTGCGGCGCGCGACGAGCTCGTTCGCCGCCACCTCCCGCTCGCGCGCCGTCTCGCCATGCGTTACCAGAGCCCTCACGAGGTGCTGGACGACCTCGTCCAAGTGGCCAATCTCGGCCTGATCGGCGCCGTCAACCGCTTCGAGCCCGATCGCGGCGCCTCCTTCGTGTCCTACGCGACGCCGACCATCCTGGGCGAGCTCAAGCGCCACTTCCGCGACACGGGCTGGTCGGTGCACGTTCCCCGCGGCACCAAGGATCTCGCGCTGAAGGTGCAGCAGGCGGTGACCGAGCTGACCGACCGCGGCGGGCGCAGCCCCGAGGTGGGAGAGCTGGCCGATTACCTGGAGCTGGACGTCGAGCGCGTGCTCGAGGGACTGGAGTCCGCGCAGGCTCACTACTCGGACTCGCTGGACGCCCCGCTGAGCGACGTCGATCCCGAGGCGCCCACGCTGGCTGACCGACTGGGCTCTGACGATGACGGCTACGAGCTCGTTGACACGACCAGCGTCCTGCGCTGCGGGATCGGCTCGCTGCCCTTCCTGGAACGCACCGCCCTGACGTTGCGCGTCCGCGACGATCTCAAGCAGAGCGAGATCGCCAGGCTCATGGGCTGCTCCCAGATGCAGGTGTCCCGGCTCCTGCGCCGGGCGGCAGACCGGCTGCGGGAACAGCTGGACGCCGCCTGATCTGGTGCTCTCAGCGGCCGGCCTCGCGGGCGAGGTCCTCGATCGTGCGGCCTGTCTTGACCGATTCCGGTTGCGTGCTCGCGGGGTTGCGGCGCGCGTCGGCCTCCTCGTCGCGGCGCTTGATGAGCAGCCACTGGGGCTTGGCGCCCCCGCGGATGCGCTGCAGCGTCCAGCCGCCGCGCAGCTTGCGCCCGTCGAGCCAGAAGGCGGCGTGGCCCGTCTTCAGCGCGTCGCTCATCGAGCCTCCCTGGTCGAGCGGGTGATAGCTCCCGGCGTCCCAGACGATGACCTGCCCGGCGCCGTAGGAGCCCTCCTCGATGACCCCCTCATAATCGGCGTAGCCGAGCGAATGGTCCTCGACTTCGACGGCGAGCCGCTTCTCCCGTGGATCGGTGGAGGGTCCCTTGGGTACGGCCCAGGAGCGCAGGACGCCGTCCACCTCGAGCCGGAAGTCGTAGTGCAGCGTGCGCGCTGCGTGCTTATGGACGACGAAGCGCACCGGGTCGCGGGAGGGCGGGCTCGGTCAGCTCGCCGCGGATGCCGGCGGCCAGCGGCGGGGAATCCCAGGCCGGCTCCTCCCCCTGCTCCCAGCGCTCGAGCGCGGGACGCTGCAGCCGGGCGCGGCCCAGGAGGAAGACATAGGCGGCGCTGACCGCGCCTGCCGCAGCGATGGCGAAGCAGGCCCAGATCGCGCTCGATGTCCCCGCCTCCGGCGTCGGGGCCACCGTCGTGGCCACATGGAGCAGGATCGGAGCCACCAGGAAGGCGGCGACCCCACGCAGCAGCTCGATGAGCGCGAAGACGCGCTGGATCTGGGCCGAGCTCACCGAGAAGCCGGAGATGAAGAGAGCGGGGGAGACCGAGGCGCCGACGCCCAGTCCGACGAGACCGGAGCCGACGACGACCACGGCGCCGGGTCCCGTGGCCACGCCGCTGAGCACAGCGGCCCCGCCCGCCAGCAGCAGCATCCCTCCGAAGGCCAGCAGCGGTGTGAAGCGCGTCCGAAACAGCGCGCCGAACAGCAGGGCGGTCACGACGGCTCCGCCGAACTCCGGCCAGAACAGCATGGCGGTGTGGATCGGGTCGCCGTGCTTCTGCAGCGCCGTCTCGGCCAGCTCGATGACGGCCACGGAAGCCGCGCCCGCGGTCATGGCGACGATGATCCCGGCGACCGGGAATGTCGTGGCCAGCTGGCGCACCGGCATAAGGGGGTTGCGGGCCAGGTACTGGTACAGCACCAGCAGTGCGATGGCGCCCGTCCCGCAGGCCAGCGGGATGAAGGCGATGGGGCTCATGAACGGGTGGGTCTGCAGCTCCGAGGCGCCGAAGAACGCGGCGGCGCAGCCGAATCCGGCGAGGGTCATGGCCACCCAGTCCCAGGGCGCGCTCCGATCCTGCGGCTCCTGGTCTTCGAAGGTGAGCAGCACGAACAGGAGGGCAAGGCCGCCCAGCCCGGCGATGATCCAGAACAGGGGCCGCCAGTCGCCCGCCCCCGCCTGCACCCCGCCGACCACGGGACCCACCGCGACGGCGCCGAAGACGCACATGTTCATGACCACGCCGGTGATCGGCATCTTGCGCACCGGCCAGCCGATGACCAGCGGCGGCACCGCGGCGATGAGCATGAGGCTGGTGCACAGGCCCTGCAGGATCCGCCCCGCGATGAAGAGCCCGGGGGTCAGGGCGACCGCCGCCAGGACCGACCCGATGACGAACAGGCTGGCGTAGAGGATGAGCATCCGCCGTCCGCGCAGGTGGACGGCGAACTGCACCGCCATCACGGTGCCGAAGGCGTAGCCGGCGTTGGCCATCCCGTTGGTGAGCGCCAGCGCCTGAGGGCTCAGCCCCACGTCCTTGCCGATGAGCGGCGTCAGCGGCGTCAGCGCGCTGCTCAGCGCCAGGTATGGGATGAGCGCGAAGACGACCAGCGCCACCGCGGCGCCGTAGCTGTCGGCCAGCGGGCCTCGGAAGCGCATCAGCTGGGCCAGGGGGCAACAGGGACCTGGGCCGGGCGCTGCGGCGGCGTGAAGGCCAGTCCATCGGGCGCGACCTGAGCCTCGGGCGCGACCTGACGGTCCACGACGCGCAGCGGCCGCTCCATCACCACCTCGTGAACCACGAGGCCAAAGACCCCCAGCGTGGCGAGGGCCCCACCCTCGCCCAGCGCGAGCCAGCCGATCGTCGATGCTCCGAAGACCAGGGCGGAGGCTGCCGTCCAGGCCCCTGTGAGGGCCATCAGCACGTCGAGCGCACGCTGCGCCGGTCCGCGGCCGCGGACGAGAAAGGCCGCCGCGACGACGATGGTGGCCGCGGCGCCGGTGCCGAACGTGATCCAGCGCACGGCCTCGGCGCTGAAGATGAAATGCGCCGGAGCCAGGACGGCACCGAGGATGAGCACGAGCAGATTCGAGGCGAACCGGGCGGTCACGCAGGCGCGCTACCCCAGAGCTCCGGGACACAACCATCCGGGGTCCCGAGGATGACCGCCGTGCGATTGACAGACGGGACTTCGGGTAGCGCTCCCGGAATGACACAGCCCACGATTCTCCGCCAGGATCAGACCTCGGCCCGCCCCTTCGCCGGTCACTCGCCCGATCAGGAGCGTCCGCTGGGCGGATACGCCGTCCTGATGGGAGCCTTCCTCTCCCTGGCCTCGGCCTTTGCGGCCTGGTTTCGGTCCTCCGGGCACGAGCTGCCCGACCGCATCGCCGCCACCGATCTCGCGCTTCTGACCGTGGCCTCCCACAAGGCGTCGCGGATGGTCACGCGCGATCGCGTCACCAGCGCCGTCAGGGCGCCCTTCACGCGCTTCCAGGGCGATGCCGGGCCCGGTGAGGTCAACGAGGCGGCGCGGGGTCGCGGCCTGCGCCGCGCGATCGGCGAGCTGCTGGTCTGTCCCTATTGCATGGGCATGTGGGTCAGCGCCGCCCTCACGGCATCCCTGCTCGTATTCCCCCGGTTCACCCGATGGGTCTGCACCGTGCTCACGGCCTTCTTCGGCTCCGAGGTGCTCCAGCTGGCGTACTCCCGAGCCGAGGTGCACCTGTCGCATTAGTGGTCGCGGGGGTCGGGCGCCGACGATGACCGAACGCTCTCAAGAGGCCGAGGAAAAGCGGGACGAGACTCAGCCCGAACGGCTCGATCGCAACACCGTCGAGCTCCTCAACGAGCTGCGCGTCGCCGGCGCCGGGGTGCAGGTCATGTTCGCGTTCCTGCTCGTCGTGCCGTTCAACACCGGCTGGAAGAAGGTGGATGGCTTTGAGCGCACCATCTATTTCGCCACCCTGCTGATCGTCGCCCTCGGTGCGTTCCTGCTGCTCGCCCCGCCCATCCACCACCGGCTCCTGTTCCGTCACGGCGAGAAGCCGTTCCTGATCAGGGTGGGGAACACCATGGCGATCGCCGGCATGTCCTGCGTGGGGCTGGGCTTCATCGGCATCCTCGTCCTCATCAGCGATGTCGCCGTCGGCGGGGCCGCCCCAGCGATCGTCGGCATCCTGTCGGCGGCGGTGCTCTGCGGCCTGTGGTTCGCCATCCCGCTCCTGCGTCGCGACGAGGAGTGAGATCCACATCCGCGCCACCGGCGGCTCCCCACGCTCAGGACACTAGGCGCGCTGCAGCTCCTCGAGCGTCTGCTCCAACGCCGCCATCAGGTCGGTCGCCGGCTCGGGCGCCTTGTCGGCGTCGGGCGCGCGGATCGTCTCGCCCTTGCGCTTGCGTTCGACCACCTTGCGCAGGCGGCTGCGGTAGCGGTCCTTGTGCTTGTCGGGCTCCCACTTGGTTGACAGCGCCTCGATGACCGCGACGGCGGCGTCGAGCTGCTTGCGGCTGGGCTTGTGCGACTTCTGGGTCGCCGTCTCGACGTCCTTCGGGTCCCTCACCTCGTCGGCGAAGCGCACGGTGGTGAGCGCCAGTGCGCCGTCGCGCTCGCGGATGATGGCCAGGTACTCCTTGGCTCGCATCACGAAGCGGCCCAGGGCGGTGCGGTCGGTCTGGGCCATCACCTCGGTGAGCAGCCGGTAGGCGCGCACGGCGCCGTCGTCGTCGGAGGCGGGGACGAGCCAGTAGGGGTGATCGAAGTACATCGGATCGACGTCGGCGAGCTCGACGAACTGCTCGATGTCGATGGTCCGCGTCCGGCGTGGCTCGATCGCCTGCAGCTCGAGGTCGGAGATCACGACCTGGTCTCCGCCGTCGAGCTCGTACCCATGGGTGATCTCCTCGTAGGGCACCTCGACGTCCTCCTCCGAGCACCAGCGCTGCGTCTCGATGGGAGCGCCGTCCTTCCTGTGGATCTGCCGGAAGTGCAGGTCGCGGTCGCGCACCGCCGTCTCCAGGGCCACGGGGACGTTGACCAGTCCGAAGCTCAGCGATCCCGTCCACAGCGATCTCGGCATCTGTCTACCCGCGGTTCAGGCTGGCCTCGAGGGCCGCCGCCAGGTCGAGCTCGCCCTCTGCCTCGGGAGCCTCGGGCAGTTCGGGCTCCTCGCCGCGCGCCTTGGCCTCGATGAGCTCCTGGACGCGCTCCCGGTAGCTGTCGTGGAACCGCTCGGGCTTGAAGGTGTCGTTGAGCGAGTCCACCAGCGTCTCCGCCATCTCGACCTCGCGCCGGGCCGGCTTGCGGCTCGGTGAGGGCAGCTCCAGGTCGTCGGCGCCGACCAGCTCGTCGGCGAAGCGCATGGTGTGCAGAGCGAGGCTGTCGTCATGCGCTCGCACCGCGGCCAGGTATTCGCGGTTGTGGAACACCCACCGGCCCAGGCCGACGCGGTCGGCGCGCTGGAGCGCATCGTGCAGGAGGCGGTAAGCGTCCAGGCCGTCATCTCCGGCGCCCAGCCAGTAGCCGCGGTCGTAGAAGATCGGATCGATCTCAGCCGCGGCCACGAACTCCTCGAGCACGATCTCGCGAGACTGCCGGCCCGCGGCCGCATCCATCTCCTCCTTGTCCAGAAGCACGTACTCGCCGCGGCGCACCTCGTAGCCGGAGGCGATCTCCTTGTAAGGGACCTCCTTGCCCTCCTTGGAGCAGATGCGCTTGTGCTTGATCCGAGCACCGTCCTTGGCGTGCACCTGGTGGAAGTGGATGCCCTTGTCCTCGGTCGCGCTGTGGACCTTGATCGGGACTCGCATGAGTCCGAACGTGATGGTCCCGTTCCAGATCGACCGTGGCATCGCGCCCGCCCGGCGGCGGCTACCTGGTCCAGTCGAGGAACACCTGGGCGGCGCCCTCGAGCTCCAGTTGGCCCAGCAGCCCGGTCCGTCTCAGTGTCGCCGCCACCTCGCCGCCACCGGGAACCACGGTGAAGCGCACGCCGAAGCTGCGGGCGCGGCGATCCGCTGCCGCGAGCATGCCGACCGCAGCCGGACTGATCGAGGTCGTCTGGCTCATGTCGAGGATGACCCGGTCAAAGCCCCGTTCGAACAGACCCTCGCACTCGCGGCGCACCTCGTCTGCGGTGCGGGTGTCCATCTGGCCCCCGCAACGCACCCTGACGCGCTCGCGCTCCGGCTGCAGTTCGATCCAGCCGGCATGCCCGGGACGGAAGCGCCGGCGCTCGGCTGCCGGGGCCGCATCGCTCACATCATCGACCACCATCCGGTGCCCTCCTTGATCTGCTCTCAGCCTACCGTCCCTACCCGACCGAGCGGCCCGTTACCAATCTCTGCACCGCTCATTTTCCGGTCGCGCGCGGCGCGCAACGGGCGGCCGCGCTCAGCGCGCCCCGGCGGCGACCGACAGCGCTTCCTCGCACGACGGGGTCTCGGCCCGCATGTTGGTCCGCATCATGCGCAGCGCCGCGTCGGCGAGGTCCTCGTGGATGTGGGCCACGGCGTCTCGCGGCACCACGACCTCGAAGTGGCGCACGTAGGCATCAAGGGCCGAGTACAGGATGCACTGCTCCGTGACCTGACCGGTCAGCACCAGCCGCGTGACGTCGTACTGGCGCAGCATGTACTCGAGCTGGGTCCCGTAGAACACCGAATGCCGGGCCTTGACGATGAACGGGATGTCGGGGGGCGGGATCAGCGGCTCGACCAGCTCCGGCGCGGCGCCGTTCAACGCCGCCCGGGCCAGCTCTTCGCGCCCGGCCGTCCAGTCCCCGTGGTTGTCGTTGACGTAGGCGACGACGATGTCGCGCTCCTTGGCCTCGGCGATGAGCGCCCTCAGCCGGGGCACGACCTCCCGAGCCGATTCCACGAGGGGCTCGGCGTCCTCGTGGTCATAGGGGTTGAGCATGTCGGTGACGATCAGAGCGGGTTTCATCGCCCGCAAGGGCTACCCGCGTCTCGCCTCCCGTCACAAAACGGTCGCCGCCGACGGTGAGTACCGGCCGCCACCCGACGGTGATTACCGGCGCGGCGGACGGGCATTGGTGGGCCATGCGGGTTGTGGTGACGGGTGCGACGGGCAACGTGGGCACCAGCGTCCTGCGCGCCCTCGCCGCCGACCCGCACGTGGACCAGGTCGTCGCCCTGGCGCGGCGCCCACCCGGCCGCCCCCTCGAGGGCGCCACGTTCACCCAGGCCGACGTCACCAGCTCCCCGCTGGAGCCGCTCTTTCACGGCGCCGATGCGGTGGTCCATCTCGCCTGGCTGATCCAGCCCGGCCGGGCTGAGTCGGTGACGCGGCGCGTGAACGTCGACGGAAGCCGGCGCGTGTTCGAGGCGGTTGCCGCCGCCGGAGTCCCGGCGCTCGTCTACGCCTCCTCGGTGGGCGCCTACTCACCGGGTCCCAAGGATCGCCAGGTGGACGAGAGCTGGCCCACCGAGGGCATCCCGAGCTCGTTCTACTCGCGCCACAAGTCGCAGGTCGAGCGCGACCTGGACCGCTTCGAACGCGAGCATCCCGGCCTCCGCGTCGTCCGGTTGAGGCCCGGGCTCATCTTCAAGCGCGAGGCGGCCACCGAGATCCGCCGGCTGTTCGTGGGGCCGCTGCTCCCATCGGCGCTGCTGCGATCCTCGCTCGTCCCGATCTTCCCCGACGTTCCGGGGCTCCGCTTCCAGGCCGTGCACTCAGACGACGTGGGGGAGGCGTACCGCGCCGCCGTGGTCAGCGACGCCACCGGGGCGTTCAACGTGGCCGCCGAGCCGGTGCTCGACCCGCCGCGGCTGGCCGACCTGCTCCATGCCCGCCTCGTGAGCGTGCCGGCGTCGGTGGTGCGGGCCGGCGCCGCCATGACCTACCAGTTGCGGCTGCAGCCGGCCGAGCCGGGCTGGGTGGACATGGGCCTCGGGGTCCCGCTGATGAGCACCGAGCGGGCGCGCCGCGAGCTGGGCTGGGAGCCACGCCACACCTCCGTGGAGGCGGTCACCGAGCTGGTGCAGGGCATGCGCGACGGGGCCGAGGACCGGACCGCGCCGCTGGCCCGCGCCACCGGCGGGCCGGCGCGGATCCGCGAGTTCCTGACTGGGCTGGGGCAGCGCCAGTAGCGCACCGCCCCAGCCGGCCGCACCGCCCCGGCGGCCGCGCCGCCCGGCGCCGCGCTACGGCTGCAACAGGATCTTGATGGCGCCGTCCTGCTTCTTCTGGAAGATCTCGTACGCGTGAGGCGCCTGCTCGAGCGGCAGCTTGTGCGTGGCCAGGTCCTCGACGCCGAGGGGATCGGACTCGTCCTCGAGCAGCGGGATGATGTCGTCCACCCAGCGGCGCACGTTGGCCTGCCCCATGCGCAGCTGGATCTGCTTGTCGAACAGGTCCATCATCGGCATCGGGTCGGCGGCGCCGCCGTAGACGCCGCTGAGGGAGATCGTCCCGCCGCGACGGACCGCGTCGATGGCGTTGTGCAGGACGCTGAGACGGTCGATCCCCGCCTTGTCCATCATCAGCCGCGTCACGGGGTCGGGCAGCATGCCCGCGAGCTGATGGGCCAGCTTGCCCACCGGCGACCCGTGCGCCTCCATGCCCACCGCGTCGATGACGGAGTCGGGTCCCCGCCCGTCGGTGAGGTCGCGCAGCCGCTGCGCCGGGTTGCCCTCGCGGACGTCGATCGGCTCGATCCCGTGCCGCGTGGCCATCTGCAGGCGCTCGGGGACCAGGTCGACGCCGAACACCCGGCCGGCGCCCTGTTGGCGCGCGATGCGCGCGGACATCTGGCCGATGGGGCCGAGGCCGTAGACGGCGACCGTCCCGCCATCGGGGATGGCGGCGTACTGCACCGCCTGCCACGCAGTGGGCAGCACGTCTGACAGGTAGACGTAGCGCTCGTCGGGCGGGCCCTCGGGAACCTTGATCGGACCGAAATGCGCCTGGGGGACGCGCAGGTACTCGGCCTGGCCACCGGGAACCTGGCCGTAGAGCTTGGTGTAGCCGAGCAGCGCCGCCCCCTTCTTCTGCTCGCGCACCTGGGTCGTCTCACACTGCGAGAACAGCTTCTGGTCGCACATGTAGCAGTGGCCACAGGAGATGTTGAACGGGATCACCACGCGGTCGCCGGCCTTGATGTGCGTCACCTCGGGCCCCACCTCCTCGACCACCCCCATGGGCTCATGGCCGAGGATGTCGCCCTCGTCCATGAAGGCGCCCATGACCTCATACAGATGCAGATCGGAGCCGCAGATGCCGGTGGACGTGATCTTCACGATCGCGTCGGTGGGCTCCTCGATCCGCGGATCGGGCACGGTGTCCACGCGGACGTCGCGCTTGCCGTGAAATGTCACTGCCTTCATCAGAGGGCCTCCAGGTCTCGGGATCGCCCGCCCAGCTACCCCCTACCGCGGAGGACAACCTTCAGCCCGGCCGCTCCCCGTCCCCGCTGAGGCGCAGGCCCGCTCGCTCCTCCACGCGCGCGACCGCCAGCAGCTCGCCGTCGACGGGGCCATAGCGCGCCAGCGCGTCGCGATAGGCGCGCGCGACCGTCGCGGCCAGCTCGCACGGAAGGCCCCGGTCGCCGGCGAGTGCCACCACCGCGTCCAGCTGGTCACAGCACCGATCCAGTCCGTAGGACGCCAGGTAGTCGCCGTGCAGCAGCGCGTCCCCGTGGCTGCGCACGAGCTCAGAGCCGGCGGCGCTGCGGCCGATGGCGCCGACGAGCCCCTCCAGGTCCAGGCCCTCCCGCGCTGCCAGCACCAGCGCCTCGCCCAGGGCGACGGCTTGGCTGAACCACAGCGCGTTGACGAGCAGCTTGGTGAGGTAGGCGGCGCCGTGGTCGCCGACGTGCTCGATCGTGCCCAGCCGCTCGAGCAGAGCACGGGAGCGCTCCACGACGCGCGGCGCGCCCCCCACGAACAACTGCAGCCTCCCGGCCAGGGCGTCGTCGACCCCGCCCCCCAGAGTGGCCACGAGGCACTCGGCGCCTTGCCGCTGCGCCCGCTCCATGACCTCGCGGCCGCGCTGGGGCGCCGCGGTCGTCATGTCGATCCAGGTCGCATTCGCATTGAGTGCCGGGATCGCCGCCGCCGCCACCTCCTCGAGCGCCTCAGACCCGGGGAGCACCGTGATGACCACCTTCGCCGCCTCCACCACGCCGCGCGGATCGGACAGCCAGCTCGCCCCGGCGCCCACCGCCTCCGCCTCGCGCTCGGGCCGACGATCGGTGGCGAGGACGGCGACGCCGCTCTGGCTGAGCCTGGCGCAGACGGCGCGTCCCATCCGGCCGATCCCGATGACGCCGACCGTGCCGTTCACGCCGCCCAGCGTAGTTCCTCGCGCGCGCGGAGGTCCGTATCCCAAAACCGACCTTCCCCACCATTTCTAAGAGGGTTCTTGTTTTGCTGCTTGGGGCGGGAGCAACTAGGTAGGACATCGTCCTATTAGGGAGGCCGTACACATGATCCTGCGCATCGACAAGCTGCAGACCGAGCTACCACCACCCTCGGATCCCGATCCGATCGGCGCTGCCGCCGTACAGGAACTGCTCGGCGGCAAGTACGGCGAGATGTCGACGTTCATGAACTACACCTACCAGTCGTTCAACTTCCGCAGCCGGCAGCAGGCGCGGCCCTTCTATGACCTGGTGGCGAGCATCGCGGCCGAGGAATTCGGCCACATCGAGCTGGTGTCGACGGCGATCAACACCATGCTCACCGGCGCCGCCGGCGGCGATCCCGGCGAGGCCGGAGATCTCAGCGGGGTCAAGGGCGTGCGGAACACCCAGCATTTCATCGCCGGCGGAGGCGCGACCCTCGTCCAGGACTCCAACGGCAAGCCCTGGAACGGCGACTACGTGTTCGCGTCGGGAGACCTGATCGAGGATCTGACCCACAACTTCTTCCTGGAAACCGGGGCGCGCAACAACAAGCTCAAGGTGTATGAGATGGTGGAGCACCCCGCGGCCCGCGCGCTGACCGGGTACCTGCTCGTTCGCGGCGGCGTGCACCAGGTGGCCTATGCCCGGGCGCTGGAGCGCCTCACCGGTGCCGACCTGATGAAGCTGTTCCCCTCCCCGCGGATCCCCACCGACAAGATCCCCGAGTGCCAGCCCCACATCAGGCGCGGCGAGCACCTGAAGCTCTACCGCTTCTCCCCCGATGACTACAAGGAGATCGCCGCGGTCTTCAACGGGCCCCATCCCGAGACCGGCGAGGATCTCCGCATCGCCGACGAGATCTCTCCCGAGGGCGCGCCGCCGTTCGACCTCCCGCCCCAGGAGGCGGTGTTCGCTCCCGGCCCCGAGCCCGAGGAGATCGCCCAGATCGCGGCCAGGCTGCGCGATGCCGCCGGCCTCCCCAAGCAGCCCACCGGCGTCGTCGCCAACGACGGCAACGGCGGCGTCCTCAACAAGGTCAAGGACGCGGTCTCCGGCTGACCCGCCTTCGGCTGGCTGGGCGGCGCACCGTCTCCAGCCCCGCCCCGCCGGCCGGACCGTCGGTGTGTGGCGGACCCGGGTGTGTGGCGGCGCGGTCCGGGTAAGCCTCTCCTGCCCATCCGCAACCGGAGGTCCCACGATGCCCGAACGGCCGCCCGACCGTCCCGATGACGAGGAGCTCGAACGCGAGCGCGAGGAGTCGACCGACCTCGGCTACCGCGACACCGAGGAGGAGCGCGCCTACGAGGATGCCGCCGAGGACATCGAAGGCGAGTAGCTGACATGCGGCGGAGGAGGGTGGGCGCGGCCGGACGCAAACGTCCCGGCGCGGCGCCTGCCAGAAGCCGATGGGACGTTGGCCGCCGCTAGCGCAGTCAACGTCCCGGGCGCCCACGACGCCCTCGCGGTCCGGGACGTTTGCGTCCCACACAGCGGCAAGCGCCCCGCCCACGCCCAGCGCTCTCTCCCGCGGGACGTTCGCCGCCGGCGCGCGCAGTCAAGGTCCCTTACTCGGTGATCCCCAGCCCCTCGACCAGCGCAAAGAAGGCCATCGCGTAGGGCGAGGAGCACGTGCGCCGCCGCAGCGACTCCCACTGGATCTGCTCGCGGCAGGCGCGGGCGATCCCCAGGAGGCTGGTGTAGTCCAGGGCGTGCTCGTTGAGGGCCATCAGCTTGGCGACGAGCACGTCCTCCAGCGCCATGACCGGGGTGTCGACGGCCAGTACGGCCATGGTCTCGGCCCGGTCCAGCACCTCGTCGGTCATCTCCAGACCGGCGGGGTGGAAGATGACGTCGACCATGGCCTCTCCGCGCCAGGCCTTGACCAGCCACTCCTCGGGCGGGCGCTCCGGGCGCATGCCGGCCTCGACGAGCGCGCTCAGCGCCGCGTCGGCGTCCTCCGGCTTGACCATGAAGTCCAGATCCTTGCCGGGCTGCGGGCCACCCCGGGCCCAGGCGGCGAAGCTGCCGGCCAGCGCGAATCTGACCCCGGCGTCACGCAGGGCGGCCACCGCCTCCCGGCAGGTCTCGGCCAGCGGCGCAAAGGCGTCGTTCACGGTCATCTTCCTGCGGGTACCCGATCTGACATGCCGGACTCCCACAACGGCTCGAACCGGGCCTTGCGGATCGCCGCCGCCGGCGACATCCACTGCCATGAGGGCATTGCGCCCCAGGTGGCCGAGACGATGGCGGCGGTGGCCGATCAGGCTGATCTGGTGCTCCTGTGCGGCGACCTGACCACGCACGGGCGCCCCGAGCAGGCCGCCGTCCTGGCTGACGCGTGCGCGGGACTCGACGTCCCCATCCTCGCCGTGCTGGGCAACCACGACTGGCACTGCGACCAGGCCGATGAGCTTGTGGCGGTGCTGCGCGAGGCCCGCATCGACGTGCTCGAGCGCGAGAGCCGGATCCTCGAGGTGCATGGCTGCGAGGTCGGGGTGGTGGGGCTCAAGGGCTTTGTGGGCGGCTTTGCCCGTTCGCACCTGCCCGACTTCGGCGAGCCGCTGCTGCGCGAGGTCTACCGCGAGACCTCCCGCGACGTCGAGGCGCTCGACCAGGGGCTGCGCGACGTCGAGCTGTGCCCGCTGCGCCTCGTCATGCTCCACTACGCCCCGAGCGCCACCACCATCGAGGGCGAGCCCGTCGGCATCTGGCCGTTCCTGGGGACCGATCGGCTGGCGGCGCCGATCGTCGCCCACGAGCCCGACCTCGTCGTCCACGGCCACGCTCACGCCGGCACGTTCGCCGGCGCCATCGAGCACGTCCCGGTCTACAACGTGTCCGTGCCCGTCATCGAACGCGACTTCTGGGTCTTCGAGCTCGATCCCCGGAGGCGGGCCGCCACCTCGATCCACTGAAAAGCATGATCTTCTTCGTCCGCTACGGGATCGGGCTGCTCACCATCCTCGCGGGCGTCGTCTGGCTCATCTTCGACTTCGGCGGCTTCGGGGCCGAGGCGGTGTTCGCCTTCGCGGGCGCCGGCCTTTCGATCATCCTCATCAACCTCCTGTTCCGGATGGGCCAGCAGAGCGACCGGGAGCGCGAGGAGCACGAGGAGGCCTGGCGCTTCTTCGAGCGCCACGGCCACTGGCCCGACGAGCCGCCGCCGCCGGGGCACGGCACCTGATCACGCGGGTCTTCTCCCGGACCGCAGCGCACCGCGTTGTGCGCACCGATGAGTCCGCCCTCTCCAGGGGGTCTGAAGGTGACAACCGGCCACAGCAACGGAGGACAGAGACATGAGGACCAGCGGCATGCCGCCGGCGATCCCCGCCGACACCACCGATGTCGGCGCCGGCGCGCCCGAGACGCGCCTGCGCGAGCTGGACCACCGCAGCAGCGACGGCATCGACGTCCGGCTCCTCTGGGACCCGCAGACCAACCGCGCCTCGGTCGCGGTGACCGAGGAGCAGACGGGGTCGGTCCTGACGTTCCCGGTCGACGGCGCCGAGGCGCTGACTGCCTTCCGGGACCCCTACGCCTACGCGCTCCACGCGCTGGCGTGAGGACGCCGACGCAATCAGCGGAAGCTGTCGGCCGTCACGCGATTGACCTCGGTGACGGCGTCGGCCGGGATGCCCGCCCGCTTTGCGGCGGCCACGATCGCGTCCGAGCTCGGCGCCTCATACAGGCAGTAGGTGCGGTAGCGGTCGGCGCTCAGGAAGGAGAACAGCCAGCTCACGCCCTCGTCGGCGTTGATCTCCTCGATCAGGTTGACGTCGTCGCTCGTCATCTCGAGTTGGTCAGCGAAGCGTCGCTCGATGACATACAACGGCATAGCGGCGATCCTACCGGCTCTCGGCCGGATCGAGAAGGGCATTGCGGTGCGCGTAACCGGCCGCCTCGGTGCGATTGCCCGCGCCGGTCTTGCGCAGGATGCTGCGCACGTGATTGGCCACCGTGTGCCCGCTGATGGAGAGCTCCTGGCCGATCTCGCGGTTGCTGCGTCCCGCGGCCACCAGTCGCAGGACGTCGACTTCGCGCCGCGACAGGTCGTCGGGCGGGTCTGCCGGCCGCCGCGCGGCGGCCCCGAGCGCGCGGGCTCGCGCCAGCAGGGCGGGCATGCCGATGCGCTGAGCGAGGCCGGCGGCCTCGGCGAGCAGCGCCGAGGCACGAGCGTCGTCGCCGCAGTGACCGCGCATCCGCAGCGCCCGGCCGAACTCGTAGAGGGTGTGCGCGGTCCACGTGTCCGCGCGCATGGTGCGGTTCTGGGTGAGGGCGGCCTCGAAATGCTCGCTTGCGCGGTCGTGATCGCCGAGCATCGCGGCCAGGCGCCCGAGGTAGCGGTCGGCCGCGCCGTAGCACGCCACGCCGTGGCCGATCATCACGTTGCCGCCGCTCAGTGGCGCGAGCTCCGGATACAGGAGCGATGCCATGCCCTCATCGCCGACGAGGCCTGCGGCATCGGCGAGGTAGCTCAGCGACGCCACCCACAGTGTGGAGCGGAACGGCGCGAGGCCCTCCTCGCGCACGCGCGCCAGCTCGCGCCGGGCGTCCTCCTCCATCCCCAGCTCGCCGAGCAGCGCGGCGAAGGCGGGCCGCCAGGCGCCGCGCATCCCCTCGGCGCCGGCGAGCACCCTCGCGACCGGGGCCAGCTCTGCCAGGCGACCCTGCTCGCGCCGGATCCCGAACATCTGGACCCCGTGCGTGCCCGTGGCGGCGCGGCCCGTGAGCAGGCGGCTCCAGTAGTGCGAGCGGTCGGCCGCCGCCTCGGCCTCGGCGAGGCGTCCGGTGCAGAGCGCGATCGTCGAGGCGTAGTGCTCGGCGACGTGCAGAGCGAATGGCTGGCGCTGGCGCACCGCCATGGCGTTGGCCTCGGCGAGCTCGCGCTCGGCCTCTCGCAGGTCGCCCTGGGCGATGAGGCCGGCGACGTGCCAGGCCATCGCCTCGGTCTGCAGGTCGCTGGCGCCCAGGCCCTCGGCGAGGTCGCAGGCCTCGGACAACATCTCGAGCGTCTCCTCGAGGCTCCCGTCGCCCAGCGACCAGTAGGACCGCACGAGCACGGTGGCCAGACCCAGCCGATCGTCCAGGCGGCGCGCCATCGCGATCGCGTCGTGGCGGACGACGTCGCTGGCCGCGTAGTCACCGGCGAAGGCATGGGCGCGACCCAGACCGGCCAGCAGCATCACGCGCAGCTCGGAGTCCTCGTCCCCGAGCGCCGACGACGCTTCCTGAAGCAACTCGACAGCACCCTCGTCGGTGATCCCCGGTCGCCAGCAGGCCTCCTCGAGACCGACCGCCGCGCGCGCCAGCAGCACGGCGTCGCCGACCTCGCGGCCGATCTCCGCCGCGGCGCGAAAGGCCTCGATGGCGTCATCCGAGCCGCCGGCGCGGAATCGGGCCGTTCCGAGCTCGAGCTGCGTCTCGGCCCGCAGGCGCAGGTCGTCGATGCCGAGCTCGAGCGCAAAGGCGAAGCGAGCCGCGGCCTCATCGAAGGCCAGCCCGCTCAGCGCCGAGCGGCCGGCCAGCAGCGCGTACTCGATCGCCCGCGCCGGCCCGTCCACCGGCGCCGCGGCCCCGAAGTGGTACGCGAGCTCGGCCAGGCCGCGGTCGGCACCCGGGGCCTGGGCGTGCTCCAGGGCGTCGGCGACGCGCAGGTGCAGCTGAGCGCGGCGTAGCCGGGGCATCCGGTCATACAGGGCCCGGCGCACCAGCTCGTGGGTGAACCGGAATGCGATGCGAGCCGCCGGGACCTCCTCGATCATCCCGTGGGCGACGGCCTCCTCGAGGGAGCCGGCGCGCTCTGAGTCGGCCAGACCCGAGTGAGCCAGCGCGGCCAGATCGAACTCGGGGCCGGCGACGGCGGCCAGCTCCAGCAGATTGGTCGTGGCCGTGCTCAGCCGGGCCAGTCGCTGGCTGACGACCTCCCGCACGCCCTCCGGGCTCCCGAGTTCGGCCAGGGCGCTGGTCAGCCGCGGACCGCCGTCGTAGACGGCCACCGAGTCGCTCTCCAGCAGGGTGCGCCACAACTCGGTCAGCAGGAAGGCGTTGCCGCCGGTGAGCTCCATGAGCAGGCCCGCGAGCTGGGCCGGATCCGCGCTGGGGGCTCCGCCGAGCGCGCGCGCCACGAACTCGCCGATCTCCTCGGCGTTCAGCCCGTCCAGTCGCAGTCGCACCACGCCCTCAGAGCGGCGCAGGTCGACCAGGGCGGCCGACAGCGCCTCTGGCACCTCGGCCTCCGTGTCGCGGAACGTGGTCACCACCAGCGCGCGCGCCTCCGAGGCGCCCCGGGCCAGATGGCGCAGGAGGAGCAGGGTGGGCGTGTCGGCCCAATGGCCGTCCTCGATCACCATCACCAGCGGCGCCCGCCGGCCGGCCGCGGCCAGCAGATCGCCGATCGCCCCATGGAGGCGGTGGCGCTCGGTGTCGGGATCGGCTGCCACCGGAAGCGGTCGCTCGGGCGAGGGCTGGGCCAGGTCAGGTACCAGTCGGGCGAGCTCCTCGCCCTGCGCGCCGAGGTCGCGCAGCAGCGTCTCCCCGTCGACGTCGCGCATGAGCTGATCGATCGCCTCGACGAACGGGCGATAGGGACGTCTCACCGACGAGTCACAGGCGCCGTAGAGCACCAGAGCGCCACCGGCGGCGGCCTCGTGGGCGAACTCGTGCACGAGCCGGCTCTTGCCCGAGCCGGCCTCGCCGCCGATGAGCGCGAACCGCAGTCCCTCGCCATCGGCCCGCGGGATCAGCGTGCGCAGCGTCGCCAGCTCGCGGGAGCGTCCTGCGAACGGAAACGACGGTGTGAGGCGTAGTGGTCCCGGAAGGTGGCCCATGTTGCGCGACGGTCGGCCGCGTCCCCCGATAGTCAGATCTGATCATGCCACGCCGGCGCGTCCCGGTCCACCCCGCGCCAAAGTGGGTCAAACCGGGTCATGACAGCGCGCCCGGGCTGCCGTAGGGTCGTTCACGAGCCACTCACGGCTCGCCTTTCACCTACCGGGGAGCATCACATATGACCGCCACTACGTCCCTCGCCGACACCGCACGTCGAGAGCTGACGGATCTCAGGCAGAGCATCGTCGGGCCCGAGGATCCGGGCTATGACGAGGCCCGCGCCGTCCACAACGGCATGATCGACCGCCGTCCCGCGCTCATCATCCGCTGCGCCAGTCCTGATGACGTCGCGCAATGCATCGCCTTCGCGCGGTCCCACGACACCACCATCGCTGTGCGCGGCGGCGGACACAATGGCGGCGGCCTGGGCGTCGTCGACGATGGCCTCGTCATCGACCTGGCGGGACTGGACGACGTCGTCGTGGACACCGCACGCGACCGGGTGCGAGTCGGGGGCGGATGCACATGGGGGCAGGTGGACCGGGCCACCGCCGAGTACGGCCGCGCCACGCCGTCGGGAGTCATCTCGACCACCGGCGTGGGCGGCCTGACGCTCGGCGGGGGCCTGGGACATCTCACGCGCCGCTTCGGCCTCACCATCGACAACCTCGTGGGCGCTGACGTGGTGCTCGCCGACGGGTCGCAGGTGCACGCCAGCGCTGATGAGCATCCCGACCTGTTCTGGGCCCTGCGCGGCGGCGGCGGGAACTTCGGCGTCGTCACGTCGTTCGAGTTCCGCACCCATCCGGTGGGCGCCACCGTGATGGCCGGGCCCACCTTCTGGCCGATCGAGCAGACGCCCGAGGTGATGCGCTTCTTCCGGGAGTTCGTGCCTTCGGCCCCGCGCGCCGTCAGCGGCTTCTTCGCCGCGATGACGGTGCCGCCGGTCGACCTCTTCCCGGCCGAGCTGCATATGCGCAAGGTGGCGGCGATCATGTGGTGCATCGTCGGCTCCGAGGAGGAGGCGACACGTCACCTCGCTCCGGTGCATGACGTGGGAACGCCGCTGCTGCACGGCGTCGGACCCATGCCGCACCCGGCGCTGCAGAGCCTGTTCGACGGGCTCTACACCAAGGGCCTGCAGTGCTACTGGCGCGCGGACTTCGTCAACGAGCTCTCCGACGAGCTCATCGAGCGCCATCTCGAGTGGGGCCAGAAGCTGCCGTCGATGCACTCGACCATGCACATGTACCCCATCGATGGCGCTGCCCATGACGTCGATTCCGCCGACACGGCGTTCAGCTACCGCGACGCGCGGTTCGCCGAGGTCATCTTCGGCGTCGACCCCGATCCCGCCAACGCGGAGACGATTCGCGACTGGTGCGTCGACTACTGGGACGCGACTCACCCGTACTCGGCCGGCGGTGCCTACGTCAACTTCATGATGGAGGAGGGGCAGGAGCGCGTCCGCGCCACCTATCGCGGCAACTACGACCGGCTGGCGCGCGCCAAGGCCAAGTACGACCCTGACAACGTCTTCCACGTCAACCAGAACATCCAGCCCGCGGCCGGCGCCTGAGGCGCACCGTGGGATGCCGGTGGCTCCGCCGCGTGTGCGGCGGAGCCGGCCGGCGTGGGGGCGAAACCGGCCGGCGTGGCGGGAAACCGGCCGGCGTGGGGGGAAATCGGCCGGCGTGGGGCGAAACCGGCCGGCGTGGGGCGAAACCGGCCGGCGTGGGGGGGAGCCGGCCGGCGTGGGGCGGAGCCGGCCGGCCTACCGCGGGGCCGGCGGGACGGCGGCGGGGCCGCCCCGCGCGGCGCGGGCATTGACTCGAGAGATCACACACAGCGTGTTGGCGGGGCGTGTGATCTGAAACGCGTGCCCCGCTGACTCGTCAGATCACACGTGCCCAGGAGGGGCACCGTGTGACCTGAGGAGTCAATCGCCGCGGGTGGGGATCATCGCCTGCCGGCGCCGCGGGCCTCAGCGTCCGACAAGGGCCCTGAGGCGCAGGGCGACCGCTTGGGCGCCTCCGCGGCCCTGGTGCACGTCGTAGTAGACGCCGCTGGCGCGCTCCCGCTGGTAGACGGCGACGAGTCGCGCACGACCGCGCGAGCGGCCCGCCACGGTCACGGTGGCGCCATCCGCGCCCACGGTGGCCGTCGCCACGCCCGGGTTGCTCGAACGCACCACGATCCGATTCAGCGGGTTCTCGAGCGCCAGTGGCGTCCCGTCCGCGCTCAGCACCTCAAAGCGCACCGTCGCACTGGAACGCGGGCGCAGCACGACCGCCCGGCTCGTGGCCGTGATGCGGTAGGGCGCCACTCCCGACGGTACCGGCCGGTCGCTCGTCGCCTCATCGGCGGAGAGGGTGGGATTGCCCCACGGATCGAGCTGGCTGAACGAGAAGTGCAGCTGATCGGTGTACAGGCGACGCTGCGCGGCGTCCGGTGACGGGCGCCCATGGTGGACGTAGTAGAGCTGCGTGCCGTCCGGGGACCACGCGAACGAGCCGTGGCCGGGCGACCACTCGCCGATCGCCGGGTTGGCCTTGAAGATCGGATTGGTCGGCGACTTGTGAAACGGTCCCAGCGGGTTGTCGCTGACGGCGTAGCCGACGCCGTATTGGGGGGTCTGCCAGTTGTTGGCCGAGTAGGTGAGGTAGTACCGGGTCCCGCCGTTGAAATGGGTCTCGAGCGTGCTCGAGCCCTCCTCCCAGCGCCGGTCCTTGTTCTGGCCGCCCGTGAGGGCGTAGTCATTGACGTCGGCGTTCTCCCACGCCTGCTTGTCGTGGTCGTAGTCCAGAATGCGCACCCAACCGTCGCGTCGCGGCCCGGCCGGACCCCCGGGACCCGCGTTGGCTCCGGCGTATTGCGGCGCGATGGTCGGCATCGTCCGTCCCGTGGGATCGTTCCACCACGCCTTGGTCAGCTCCACCGCGTAGATGTTGGACTCCTCGATGTACTTGCCGAGGTCGGTGTCCCAGACCCAGTTGCGGTACGCGTTGCGCGAGTAGTACAGGTAGATGCGGCCGCTGCTGTCGAAGAAGACGTCGGGGTCGATCGTGGGGATGTACGTACCCAGCGGTGCCGTCTCGCCCTGCGCGAGAGTGGCGGGAGGCTTCTTCTGGTCGGGCCCCATGATGAGGTTGACGTCGTGGTAGGCGGGGTCGTAGGGGTTGTAGTCGATCGGGTGGTTGGCGATGTTGTGAAACGGTCCCGCCGGCGAGCTCGAGACGGCGACGCCGATCTTGCACGGCTCCTCGAAGTTGGCGTAGCCGAACCAGGCCTTGGCATTTGCGTCTGACCGCGCGGCATAGAACATGTAATACAGCCGGGTGCGCGGGTTGTAGTACGTCTCCGGAGCCCAGAACCAGTCGTTGCCCCACTGCTTGGGATCGTTGACGGGAAGCGCGCCCGGGGCGGCCTTCTCCCACGTCACCAGATCGGCGGACCGGTACACGGCGAAGTAGTAGCCGTTGTCGGCGCCCTCGGTGGAGTAGGCGTAGTAGAACCCGGTCCGGGGATCGTGCATCACGTAGGGATCGGCGGCCGCGAACGCGGCGTTGTTGAAGTACGTGGCATCGGTCCAGGTGCCGGCGGGATGGGCTCCCGCGGAACCGGCCCCCACCGACAACGTCGCCCAGATGGCCACGACCGCGAACAGCACGCTTCTCCGCACGGCAACCTCCCACCTCGATGACCCGCCGCGGGTCGGAACTCTCTCTCGCGATCCGCCTACCCCCGTCGCGCGGGTCAAAACCCGCGGCTACGCGACGCGCCGTCAGGCGGACCTGACCGCGGCGGTCAGAGGCGGCGGCCGCCGCGGGTGTAACCACCGCTGCGCGAGCGCCGGAACAGCCAGACCAGCAGCATCGAGAACAGAATCGACAGCACGAGCCCGCCGCCGTGGCGGTGCAGGACGTACCAGGAGAAGAGCCCGGCGATGAACGAGCCGCACACGCCGATCAGCGCGGTCAAGCCCACGCCCATCGGGTCGGGCCCCGGAAGCAGCAGCCGCGCGAGGGCTCCCACGAACAGTCCCACGACGAAGAGGATGATGAGGTAGAGGAGGAGACCCATGGAGCCACAGTACCCCGATCGCGCGCTGCATAGCATCACCTCCATCGGCGAGCCGGCGGCCACCGAGTCCCCGGCGCGTCGACCGGCGGGAGCGCTAGGGCACCGAGGGACGGGGAAGGCCGAGATGGTCGCGCAGCGTCGTGCCGAGGTACTCGCGACGAGCGATGCCCCGCCGCTGCAGGATCGGCACCACCTGGTCGACGAAGATCTCCAGCTCGGTGGGCAGGATGTTCGGCATCAGGGTGAAGCCGTCGCAGGCGCCGGCGTCAAACCACTCGGCGATCAGGTCGGCCATTCCCTCGGGGGTACCGGTGTAGTCCAGGCCCCCTGGCAGCGCCGAGACCTTCATGGCGACGTTGCGAAATGTCGTCGGCTCTGACTCGGCGAGCCGGTAGATGACGGCCCCGAAGCTGGTCTTCGGCGCGTCGTCCAGGAGCTCGGGCGGAAACGGCGCGTCCGGGTCGATCGCCGTGTAGTCCAGGCCGGCGAGGTTGGCCGTGTTGCGCCAGCGAAACTCGCCGCTGGCCGCCGCCTCGAGCTCGTCGTGCTTGGCGCGGGCCGCGGCGTCGCTGTCGGCGAGGAGGAAGGAGAGGCCGGGCAGCACGAGGATGTGGTCGGGCCGACGGCCGGCGGCGGCGGCCTGGTCGCGCAGCCGCTTCCGGTACTGCACGCCGGAGGGGATGTCTGACAGCGGGGTGAAGACGGCGTCCGCGTACTTGGCGGCGAGCGCGATCCCGGGGGGCGACGACCCCGCCTGGGTCAGCAGCGGGTGACCCTGGGGCGAACGGGGAAATGCCAGGTAGCCGTGGACGTCGTAGTGCCTGCCGTGATGGCGGGGCGGGTGCAGCTTCGACGGATCGGCCCAGGTGCCGTTCGCCTTGGAGCCGACAAAGGCGCCGTCCTCCCAGCTGTCCCAGATCTTCAGGACTACATCGACGAACTCGTCGGCGCGTTCGTAGCGCTCTGCCGCCGGGGGATGCGGCTGCTCGCCGAAGTTGCGAGCGGCAGCCGGCTCGGCCGTGGTGACGATGTTCCAGCCGGCGCGCCCGTGGCTGATGAAGTCAAGCGTCGCTATCCGGCGGGCCAGGTCCCACGGGAGGCTGTAGGTGGTCGATCCGGTGGCCACCAGCCCGATCTGCTCGGTGGCCCCGGCGACCGCGGACAGCTGCAGGATGGGGTCAAACCACATCCCGGGCAGGTACTCGCTTCGGAACTCGGCCGTGCCGGGGCTGTCGGGGAGGAAGATCGAGTCGATGATCCCCCGTTCGGCGATCTGGGCCAGCTCGATCAGGCTGGTCATCTCGAGCACCGAGGCGGGATCGGCGTCCTGGACCTTCCAGGCGGACTCGTGATAGCCCGGGTTGCGCAGATAGGCGTTGAGGTTGAGGAAACGTCGCTGATCTGCGCTCATGACCGGATGCCCGCCCGGCAGCTTAGTCGCCCGCCGAAGGCCGCTCGCTCGTCGCATCCCCACGAGCTGCGGCAGGGGCCCACGGCTGCCTCCGTGGGATACGCAACCCGCGCGCCGTGGCGGGGCTGTGCATAAAATCGGCGAGCCTGGGGCGCTCCGGGCGCTGACCAGAATGAACGTCGCCGCTTCGGCCCCTCCCCACGTCCGTCCGCTCGTGCGAGCCAGAGGCCTCGGCGTGCGGCTGGGTGGCCCGCCGATTCTCGAGCAGGTCGAGCTCGACGTTGCGCCCGGCGAGCTCGTCGTGGTCACCGGGGAGCCGGGCTCGGGCAAGTCCACCCTGCTGCGCTGCATCGCCGGTGACCTGGCCCCGACACTGGGTTCGGTCTGGGTCTATGAAGGAGGCAGCGGAAGCGGGCGGCCTGAGGACGTCGTCGCGATGGTCTGGCAGGACCTCGCCGTCTGCGAGAACCTCGACGTCGCCGCGAACCTGCTGCTTGGGCGGGAGACGCGCCGCCTCATCGCCTCACCCTCGAGGCTGCACGCGGTCGCGCGCGAGATCCTGAAGGAGCTGGACATCCCGATCCGCGATACGACCCAGCTGGTCCGTTCGCTCACCGGGGCCCAGCGCCAGCTGCTGGCCATTGCCACCGCCATGGGCCGTCGGCCTCGGCTCCTACTCCTCGACGAGCCGACCGCCGCGCTGGGCCTCGTGGAGTCCGCCCAGGTCGAGGCGCTCATCACGCGTCTGCTGGCCGGGGGTACCACGATCATCCTCGCCTCGCGAGACATCGAGCAGATGTTCCGTCTCGCCGGGCGGATCGTGGTCCTGCGGCACGGGCGGGTGGTGGCGGAGGTGGAGCCGGCCACCTCGCATCCCGATGACGTCGCAGCGCTGCTCACGGGACAGTCCGTCGACCTGAGCGCTCGCCGCCAGCTCACGCGCCTGCACGGACTTGCCGACCGGCTCGTCTCGGCCGACCCGTCGTCGAGCCTGGCGACGATCCTGTCCGCGCTCGCCGCCGCCCTGGACAGCCAGCGGGCGTGCATCCACCTCCGCGACGGCGCATGGCTGCTGTGCGTGGCGTCGCTCGGACTGTCCCCAGACGAGATCGAGGCGGTTGGACGGCTGCCCACCGGTGCCTCCGGCGGCTCGGTGGGCCAGGCGGTGGCCAACGCGGAGCGAGTGATCGAGGCCGACGCATGGTCGGTGCCGGTGGTGGGCCCCGATGGTGTTTGTGCCGCCATCACCGTGTTTCGCGAACCGCCCCGGGCACCACAGCGCGACGAGCTGGACCTCCTGACCCTTTACGCGGGTCTGGCCGCCAGCGCGGTCGAGCGCGATCGCCTCTTGGCCCAGGTCACGGCTCGCAACCAGGTCCTGGAGACCATCCGCGAGATGCTGGAGACGCTGGCCGGCCCGGTCCCGGTGGACGTAGGTCTGCCGGTGGCTCTGGACTCGCTCATGAGGGGCCTCGGGGCCGAGGAGGTGGGCCTGCTGAGCTGGGCCGAACCGGATGCGGTCGTCTGGCGGGCCCACGTGGGGACCCCAGGCGTGTCGGCGGCGTCCGCCGTCGCCGATCTGCGCGGACGTCCGGCCCAAGCCACTGGGATGGAGCACGGTGACGGCGACGCGTGGGAATGGCACGACGAGGCCGGTCACCCCGTCCTGGCGGTTCCGTTCCAGGCTCCGGGCTCCACCGCCGTCCTCTTCGCGCGGTGGACACAACGGGTCGTGACGCGGGAGGAAACGGCGCTGATCGAGGACGCCGCGCACTCGCTGCGGCTCGCCTTGGAGCGGGAGGAGGCGGCGCTCGCCCATCAGGAGGCGGCGGCGCTGCGGCGCTCGCGCGAGTTCCAGCGCGACTTCCTGTCGCGCCTCAGCCACGAGCTGCGCACTCCACTGACGGCGATCCGCGGATACGCGTCGAGCCTCATGGCCCCCGATGTGCGTTGGGACGCCGCCTCCGAGCGGCGCTTCCTGGAGACGATCGCGGCGGAATCGGCGCGGCTGGGCCGGCTGGTCGAGGACCTGCTGGACTTCTCGGCGATCGAATCGGGGGTCATGCGGCTCACACGCGACTGGTGCGATCTCGCCCTGATCGCGGATGCTGCCGTTTCGTGCCTGCCTCCCGACCAGGCAGGGGCGGTGGCGGTTGATTGCAGCGAGCAGCTACCCCCGATCTTCGCTGACCACGACCGGCTCGAGCAGGTGCTGCTCAATCTGCTCAGCAACGCCATCCACCACAACCCGGTGGGCACGCGGGTGAGTCTCGCCGCCGTCGCCCTACCGGGGAACGCGGTGGAGATCCGCGTGAGCGATGACGGATACGGCCTGCCCAAGGAGGTGGCGGACGCGCCGTTCGAGGCCAACCGCGGTCACCGATCCGGCAGCGCCGGTGCCGGGCTCGGCCTGTCCATCACCCGGGGCATCGTCGAGGCGCACGGCGGCACCATCGACTTGGAGATGCAGCAGCCGGGCACCACGTTCCTGATCCACCTGCCCATCGAACCTCCCGATGCCGAGCACCCCGCCCAGCTCGTCGCTGCGGGGACCTCCGATGGCCACTGAGGTTCCCCGGATCCGGGCGCTGCTCGTCGAGGACGACCCGAGCATCGTCGATCTCATTCGCTCCAATCTGGCGGTGCGCGGTTTCGAGACGATCATCGCCACCGACGGCGACAAGGCTCTGGCCGTGCTGGACGCGGAGAAGCCCGACATCGTCCTGCTGGATCTCATGCTCCCGGAGACGGACGGGTTCGTGCTCTGCCGGCAGATCCGCGATCGGTCACACGTGGCCGTCATCGTCGTCTCGGCCCGCGGGGGAGAGCACGACAAGGTGACCGCGCTCAACGTGGGGGCCGATGACTACATGACCAAGCCGTTCAGCGTCGAGGAGCTTCTGGCGCGGATCTCGGCGACGCTGCGCCGGACGCGCCTGGGCGATACCGGCGGCCTCGATCCGGGGCCGGTCACCGTGGGAGACCTCGTCATCGACCTCGCCGGGCAGGAGGTCACCCGCGGCGGTGAGACGATCCACCTGACGCCCACCGAGTTCGCTCTGCTGCGCGAGCTGGTCACCCACCGGGGCAAGCTGCTCAGCCACGCACAGCTCCTGCGCCGGGTGTGGGGCGTGAGCTACCAGACCGAGATCGAATATTTGCGCGTGTATGTAGGGCGGCTGCGCGCCAAGCTGGAATCCGACGAGCGCAAGCCACTGATCCTCACCGCGCCCCGCGCCGGCTACCGCTTCGTGGGGTGACAGTGACCTTTACAGATCTTCACACGTGTTAACGGGTCATTTACGAGTGCCCACGTAGGGTTCGCCGCAATTCACGAGGCGACGGGCGTTCCTGCGCGGCCACCGCCAGGGCGCTGAGCGTTCGCCAGAGGCTAGGAGGAGGAGTGTTCATGCACTTGCGGAAAGGCAAGGCGGTCGCCGCTGTGCTCGCGGTGGGCACCAGTGTCGCGCTGGCCGCCTGTGGGAGCTCGTCGAGCCCCAGCAGTAGCAGTAGTAGCGCCGCCCCGGCGGCGACGTCGAGCAGCTCGTCGGCCGCGGCGGCGCCGTCGTTGTCGGTGAACTCGTTCACCAACGACTTCTCGGCGATGGCACAGCTGAAGTCCCTCGCCTCGGCGGGCAAGGGCGCCGTGGCCGCGATTCTCCCGGACACGACGACCTCGACACGGTACGTCGAGTTCGACGAACCGTACCTGAAGAAGGCCATGTCCACGGCAGGGCTCTCGAGCAGCGACAGCATCGTCCAGAACGCACAGGGATCGGATCAGACCTTCCTCACGGACGCGCAGAGTGACATCACCAAGGGAGCGTCCGTGTTGTTGATCGACCCGCCGGACTCCGGCGTAGGGGCGCGGGTCGAGACCCTGGCCAAGTCGCACGGCGTCCAGGTCATCGACTATGACCGGCTCACCCTGGGCGGCAATCGCAACTACTACGTGTCGTTCAACAACGTGCAGGTCGGAAAGGTGATGGGTCAGGGCTTCGTCAAGTGCGCGACCGCGTGGCACGTCAACCACCCGAACGTGGTGGTCATGCGCGGTGACCCGACGGACAACAACGCCGGGCTCTTCTACCAGGGTTACTACAACGGGGTCCTGCAGGCGATGTTCAAGTCCGGCAAGTACACCGACGTGGTGAACCCGGCCGGGACATGGGACCCACCCACAGCCAAGACGGCGTTCCAGCAGGCCTACACGGCGCACTCGAACATCAACTCCGCGCTCATCCCCAACGATGAGAACGGGGCGCCGATCATCACCTACCTGAAGAGCCGCGGCATCAAGGCCCAGACGTTCCCCACGACGGGACAGGACGCAACCCTGACCGGTCTGCAGAACATCATCTCCGGGTACCAGTGCGGCACGGTCTACAAGCCGATCTACCTCGAGGCGCAGGCCGCTGTGGCGCTTGCCATGTACCTGCGCGCCGGTAAGACGCCGCCGGCGACCCTCGCCAACGGCACCACGCAGGACACCAAGGAGAACAAGGCAGTGCCGTCGGTGCTGGAGACTCCGCAGTGGGTGACCACGGCCAACATGGAGAACACGGTCATCAAAGACAATTTCGTGCCAGCCAAGCAGTTGTGTGCGGGCACGTACGCGGCGGAGTGCAAGAAGTACAACATCTCCTGAAGTAGGGTTACCGGACACCAGTCCGATCCAGTAGGGCCTGCCCGCCCGCGCTCCAGCGGGCGGGCAGCGCGTCGGTCATGATCTGCACATGAGCACATCCACACCAATCCACGATTCCCAGAACGGTGGGCCGCCGCTCTTGGAACTGAAGCGCCTGAGCAAGAGCTTCGGGCCCGTGCGCGCTCTGACCTCCGTTGACCTCAAGATCCTCCCCGGCAAGGTCACCGCCCTGTGCGGCGACAACGGTGCGGGGAAGTCGGTCACGATCAAGACCATCTCCGGCCTATGGCACCCGGACGGAGGCGAGATCGTGTGGGAGGGGCACGCCGTGCACCTGCACGGCCCAAAGGAGGCGGAGGCGCTCGGGATCACGACGATCTACCAGGACCTCGCGCTCTGCGACAACCTGGACATCGTCGCCAACATGTTCCTGGGGCACGAGCCACGTCGCTACAGAATGCTCGACGAGGCAACGATGGAGATCGAGGCCCGCAAGACGCTCAAGGAGCTCTCCGTCACCACCGTCCGGTCCATCCGCCAGCCGGTGGCGTCGCTCTCGGGCGGACAACGCCAGTCGGTCGCCGTCGCGAAGGCGGTGATGGCGCAGGCCAAGCTCGTGATCATGGATGAGCCGACGGCGGCTCTCGGGGTCTCCCAGACCCAGATGGTCCTAGACCTGATCAAGACGCTTGCCGATCGGGGGGTGGCCGTGGTGGTGGTATCGCACAACATGAATGACGTCTTCGAGGTGGCCGACCGCATTGCCGTCCTGTATCTGGGGAGGCTCGTCACGCAAGGGCCCGCGTCGGACTACGACAGGTCCAGCGTCGTCGACTACATGACGAGCGGGACCTCGGGACGCGCGCCGGCCGCCGGCGCCGCGACCTAGGAAGGGGAGGAGTTTCCATGGACGAGCCGGACAAGGCAGAGACGCCCAACGGAGCAGATGGTGGTTCGACGCTGACCGTCGGCGCTGCCGACGAGGTCGATCCGGCGATCACCGATCAGCAGTTGACGGCTGTCTCGCCCGAGGTGCTCGCGACCACGACCGGCGAGTACTTCCGCGCTTGGGGGCAGCGTATCCGCAACGGCGAGAGTGGCGCCCTGCCGATCATCGTGGGACTGATCATCATCGTCGTGTTCTTCCAGATCGAGGAGCCGAAGTTCCTCACCGCGGGCAACCTCGTCAACCTGCTCGAGCAGTCATCCACGTACGTGATGTTCGGGGCGGCAGCGATGTTCGCGCTCATCCTCTCCGAGATCGACCTGTCGATCGGCTACACCGCCGGGGTCGGTGCGTTCGTGATCGCGGAGCTGATCGCTGCCCCGGTGAACCTCCCGTGGTGGCTGGGCATCATCGGCGGGCTGGCGGCGTGCGGTGTGATCGGGTTCGTTCAGGGCACGCTGGTCACCCGCCTGAACCTTCCCTCGTTCATCGTCACCCTCGCGGGCTACCTCGGCTTGCTTGGAGTGATGCTGGAGCTCGCCCAGATCGACAAGACCGCGGTCGGCGGGGTGATCTCCATCGACCAGAACAGCCCCGTCTACAAGCTCGTGCAGAACAACATGAGCACCACGCTCGGCTGGCTGGTGCTCATCGTGACCCTCGTCCTCTTTACCGCATTCACCCTGCTCGGGCGGAGGCGGCGGCAGGCCCAGGGCCTCAGCACGCCGCCGCTGGGTGTCACGCTGCTGATGCTCGGTGCGTCGGCTGTGGGCGGTGTCGTGCTGCTGCTCATCTGCAACGCCAATCGCGGCAACGGCATTGCCTTCCTCGGCGGCACGCCGTGGGTTGTGCCCTTCGTCGCTGTGGTGCTGGTCTTCTACACCTGGCTGCTCACCAAGACTCGCCTCGGGCGCTACATGTACGCGATCGGCGCCAACCCGGAGGCGGCCCGCCGCGCCGGCATCAACGTAAGCCGGATCAAGACCACTGCCTTTGTCATGTGCAGCATCACCGCCGGGATCGCCGGACTCATCTACGCGTCCAACCAGGGTTCGATGGCGACCGACATCAACGGCGGTGCGCTGGTGCTGTACGGCGTCGCCGCTGCGGTGATCGGCGGCACCAGTCTGTTCGGCGGGCGCGGCAAGCCGTTGCACGCGCTGCTCGGCGGCATCGTCATCGCCGTCGTCTTCAACGGCCTGGGCCTCATGGGCATCTCGTCGGCGGGCACGGACATCGCCACCGCCGTGGTCCTGCTCGCCGCGGTGACGCTCGACTCCCTGGTGCGGCGCCGATCGACCATCCGCTGACCGCCGGCGCGGGCCCGAGGGCAGCGTGTGGGGCACGGTAGGGGCGGGCCCCTACCGGGCGGAGAGGACCACGCCCCCCACCGGGCCGATGACGACGCGCATTTCTGGGTTTCCCTACCGTTCGGTGGCGGCGAGACGACGATCATTGGCGGCGTGATGGGATCCCAATCGGTGTTGGTGGTGGACGATGACCCGGAATTCCGGCGGCTGGCCCGTCGGTTGCTCGTCGGCAGCGGTCTGACCGTCGTCGGAGAGGCCGACAGCGTCGCCGGGGCCCTGACGGCCGCCGCCCAACTGAAGCCCTCGGCGGTTCTCGTCGACGTCGAACTGCCGGACGGAGACGGGCTCGAGTTGGCGCGCGAGCTCGCGGTGCTCCCGTGGCGCCCGAGCATCGTTCTCACGTCGATCGATCCGGACATCACGACGACCGGGGAGGCCCGGCTCGCCGGCGCGCGCGCGTTCGTGGTCAAGCCCGACCTTCCCGACGCCCCGTTGGCGCAGTTGCTCGGCAGCGAATAGTGGGTGAACTCCCCCAGACCGGAGTGCCGGTGCTGCGCAAGTACTACGGGGAGCGCTACCGCTGGACCTGATCGGGGAGCGGGAGGGCGGGGTCGGCTTCTGCTCGTTGACTGCCTTGTCAGGGGGTTTCCCTACCCATCGCTCCGGAACTCCGGAGCGAGCTCTCCGGCGGGTCCCCATGTACGTACCCGTCTGACGATGAGAACCTCGATGGTGCAATGGCACACACCGATTTCTCCCTAACTTCGCGAGCAGGACCCGCAGCTGCGGCTTCTGGCTTGGCGTGGCTGCACTGAGCCGGGGTCCGAGTTCCACGTCAGTCCTCGAGACGCCGGCCATCCGGAGGTATCAGCGGCGCATGCACGGCTCGTGTCGCGCGACCCGCCGGCAGCTTATACGAAGGTGCGGGACGAGATCCGAGAGCAACCGTCCGCGCGTGGAGTGACCCACGCCTCACATTGTGCAGCTAACCGATTGGAGCGCAGCAGATATGAAAAGATCCAGCGACGCAAACCGCCATGATGGCTCGCCTCCGGTATCACAGCACGAGCCCGGCCGCGCCAAGCGACGGCCATCGGGCAAGCGGCTCCTGGGGATCGGGGTCGCGCTCTGCGTGCCTGCGCTAGGGGTTGGGCTCGCGGCGTGTGGTGCCAGCTCGAGCTCGACCGACAGCACCGGCGCAGCCACCGCGACGCAGGCCAGCGCCCCGACTGGTGTCACCGGGTCCGGTGGGGGGTCCAACGCCCGGTCGACCAACGCTGCCGGCGGATCGGTCGGCAAGGTCACGGGGGTGTCGACGTCGAGCTTTACCGTGTCCACCCCGACCGGTGAAAAGGTCACCGTCAAGAAGACCTCATCGACCGTCTATGACAAGGGCACGAAGAAGTCAGTAGCGAGCGCCGTCACCAAAGGCAAGACGGTGCTCGTGCTCGGCAAGGTTGCCAGTACGACGATCACCGCGTCGCAGGTCATCGTGGGACCGGCAATCAACCTGTCAAAGGCGTCGGCGAACGTGATCGCGTTCAAGAGTCCTAACCAGAGCGAGTCCAAAAGCGTGGGTCAGATCCCGGCCGGCTACAAGCAGGGGGCCGGCACGATCGTCAGCGGTACCACCGCTTCGAAGGCCACCGAGGCGGCGTTGACCTCGTACGCCGGCGGTGTCGTCGACCGGGTGGTGCGCCTGAGCAACGGCGAGTACGAAGTCCACTGCATCGGCGTCAACTGGCCCCATCACATCTTCGTCACCAGCAAGTACAAGGTCGTCGGCGCCAACGACTGACCGCGTCGTGATGGGTTCGCTGGATCTTGGGCTGGCCGGAAGTCTCCCGGCCAGCCCCGGCAGTTCGGTGAGTGGTCCCCCTGAGGGTGATGGTGGGCAGATCCCGCACTAGGACGAGCACAACCGCCGCCGCGCTCGTCAGGATCTCATTGCCCTCCGTTCCCCCTGGCGCCAGCGGCGCTCCGAGCCAGGGCCCGCAGGGCGTCTGCGAGTCTCGGGACGCCGCTGCACGGCATCACGTTCTTGATCGCCCCGGATCGGGGGCCACGGTCAGGGTGACCTCGTGGCCGGGATTGAGCACCGCAAGGAGCTTGAGCGAGGCTTTCGGAAGGCCGGCCCCGGGCCGGTGCTCGACGGTGTGGCCCGACTCGGCCGCCGAGGGCTCGGCCTTGACCGGGTCGATCGGGATGACGAATCCAGCCCCGCTGCCGTGGTCGACCCCCGACCCGCCGGACGCGACCTGATCGGCGATCCCCACGATCTGTCCCTTGGGGTCGAGCACCGGATCGACGTGCAACGGAGAGGCATCGTTGAGGGTCTGTCCGGAGGGCATCACGACCGTCCTGGTCAAGCCTCCTGCGACCCCGACCGCGTACAGCAGACCGGTGACTGCGGCCGAGGCCATCACGGCCACCGCCAGCACGGCAGCGACCGAGCGGCCGAGACTGCTCCCCGCCCGGGGCGCGTTCGGCTTCACGTGGAGAGCCGTGCGACGCGTTGAGCGTGGCGGGCGTAGGTGCTAGCGGCGCGCTCTTCGCCGTCGAGGGCCGCCAGATACGCGGCGTAGGCCAGCGCTCGCTCGGCACGGTCGGAGCCGATCCACCGTTCGTATGCCTGCCAGACCGCCCCACACGTCTCGCGCCAGGACACATAGCCCTCGAGCAGCTCGTCGATCGCCGACCGGTGAACCGCCGTGTAGGTGGGAACCGCGCTCATCTGGGCCGTTCCGCTTCCTGGACCTGGGTCGACACAGGGACACGACCGAGATCTCGCAACCGCGCGCTCAGCGCCTCGATCTGCGCTTCGAAATCAGCGATGGTCAGTAGGAGATGCCGGGGAGGCGTGTCCGGGTCAGGCCCATGCCCGGTCAGGCGCTCGCGCAGCACCGCGACCGCGACCGTGACCCGTCTCACACGATGCTCCAGGCGGTCGCGCTCGAGCGCCTCGCCCAGGGTGTGGGGCGAGAGCGTGGTAGTCGAGGTGACGGAGGAGGTCATCGCTGGGGGCAGGAGACGGGTCACGGTGTGCGGCGGGGGAGTGGGGAACCAGGTTCTCATCGGCAGTGGTAGGCGTACATACGGCTTGGCCGGAGAAATGGCTCCCGTGTTCTGGAGAGGCCAGGTAGGGGAAGCCCTACCCCGCCTTGGGGTTCTGGGTTCCCCGGTGGGGACGGCGCTCAGACGGGTTCGGGCACCGGTAGCAGCGCGCACACGCGCGTGCCCCCGCCCGGCTCACTCTCGAGCCAGAGGCGGCCGCCCATCGCCGCAACCCGATCCTCGAGACCGCCCAACCCGGTGCCATGACCGCCTCGAGCCCCGCCGATACCGTCGTCGCGAACCTCCACCCGCAACGCTCCGCTCTCGACGCGGGCCGTGACCTGAGCGCCCGCTGCCCGCGCATGCTTGACCACATTGGTCAACGCCTCGCTCACGACGAAATACGCGGTGGCCTCCATTCCGGCCGGCAAGCGCTCGCCCAGCACGTCCATACTCACCGGCAGCGAAACCTGGGAGACAAGCGCCTCGACACCCGCCCGAAGCCCCCCACGCGTCAGCGCCGATGGCAAAATCCCCTGCGCCAACTCCTGGAGCTCAGCGTTGGCCAGCTCTGAGTGCCGCAGGGCCTCGGCCACCAGGTCGCTCGCGTTTGAGCGGCCGTCCGACAGCGCCCGCAGCGCGAGCTTCTGCACGATCACCGCATGGACCAGCCGCTGCTGCGCGCCGTCATGGAGATCGCGCTCGATCCGCCGCCGGCTCTCGTCAACGGCCGCGACGATCCGGGCGCGTGAGGCAACCAGGGCTGCTCGGCTCTGGACGTTCCCCACGGCTGTCGCCACCAGATCGGTGAAGGACGCGAGACGATCCTCCGCGTCCGCGGGCAGCGGCCGTTCCCGGGTCGAGCCAGCGACGATCACGCCCCACAGACGTCCCTCGACCATGATCGGCGTCGCGACCGACGACCGTATCCCCGCCTCGCGGACGCCGACACCGAGCGGCCCGGACGAGGCCTCGGCATATCGGTCGATCCGGGCCGGACGGCCGGTCTCGAACACAAGGGTCCCGAGGTTGTTCCCCCCAAGCTTCTGCCGACTTCCCGCGGGGAAAGGGTCGCCCGCACCGAGCGTGGCGACGAAGGTCAACGTGCCTCCGGGCTCGTAGCGGCCCAGGCTCGCCAAGTCGACGCCGAGCAGCTGCCCAACCTCTGTCACAACCGCCGCGAACACTTGCTCTGGCGAAGCCCCCTGCGCCACCAGCGTCGCGACCCGCCGCAGCGCCGCCTGCTCCTCGCCAAGCCGGGCTAGCGCCGCGCGGCTGTCCGCATTCGCGATTGCCGTCGCGACCAGCTCCGTGAACGACGCCAAACGCGCCTCCGTGTTCGCCGGCAGCGGCTGCTCCGCTGTGGAGTCGGCCGGCATCACCCCCCAGAGGCGGCCGTCGACCATGATCGGCGTGGCGACCCCCGAGCGGACACCGGTCTCGCGCGAGGCGACACCGATCGGGCCGGAGGCATCGGCGTAGCTGTCCATTCGCGCGGAACGGCCGGTGCGCGCGACGATCGTGCTGAGGTTCTTCCCGCCAAGCGACCACCGGGTGCCAACGGAAAACTGGTCGACGGCCTTGCCCCAGGCGCCGACGACCGTGACCGTACCGTCGGCCTCGTAGCGGCCTATGTCCGCAAAGTCCACGGGCAGGAGCCGCGCGACCTCCTGGCTCACCGCCGCGAACAGCTCCTGCTGCGCCACGCCGCCCGCCACCAGCGTCGCGACCCGCCGCAGCGCCGCCTGCTCCTCAGCCAGTTGGGCGAGCCCCGTGTGGCTCTCGGCATTCGCGATCGCGGTCGCCACGAGCTCCGTGAAAGACTCGAGCCGCGCCTCGATATCGGGTGGGAGGGGCCGGTTCGCGACGGTCGAACCGACGGTGATCACGCCCCACAGGGAGCCCTCGACAACGATCGGCGCTCCGACCGCTGAGTGAAAGCCGCTTCTCCGACCCGCAACGCCGATCGGACCGGAAGCATGCTCGAAATGCTCGACCCGCGCCGGACGACCGGTCTCGAGCACGATCGTCACAAGGTTCTCACCCTCAAGCGTCGACCGGCTCCCGACAGGAAAGCGCCCTGCCGCGGCGCCCCAAGCGGCAACGCAGGTAATCGTGCCGTCGCTCCCGTAGCGGCCCATGATCGCGACGCCGACCGGCAGCAACCGACCGACCTCTTCCGTCACCGTCGCAAAGACCTTCTCCGGCGCCGCCCCGCCTGCCACCAGAGTCGCGACCCGCCGCAGAGCGGCTTGCTCATCGGTCAGCGACCCCAGGTCGTCAACGGGCGAGCGCATCGTCCGCCAAGGCTACCCCTGTGGCTACGTCGTCACATCGCGCCGCGGCGGCTTTCCCGCGCTACGGTTGCCCCATGCAAGACCCACTGCGGGTGGTGATCGGCGAGGACGATGTGCTCCTGCGCGAAGGAATCGCGCGGCTGCTCACCGACGCCAACTTCGAGGTCGTCGCCCAGGCGGGCGACGCCCCGGATCTGCTGCGCAAGGCCCTGGCGCACCGTCCCTCGGTGGTGATCGCCGATGTCAACATGCCCCCTGGCCACGCCGATGACGGTCTGCAGGCGGCGATCGAGGTACGGCAACAACGACCCGGAACCGGGGTACTCGTCCTCTCCCAGTATTACGAGGAGCGCTACGCGTTGGACCTGATCGGCGAGCGCCCCGAGGGAGTCGGCTACCTCCTCAAAGAACGCGTCGGCGACCTTGAGAGCTTCATCGACGCTGTCACCCGCGTCGCCGGCGGCGGCAGCGCGCTGGACCCCGAAGTGGTCGGACGGATGCTCGGCCGGCGCCAAGGCAACAGCCCCCTGGATCGTCTCAGTCCCCGCGAACGCGACGTCCTCGCCGCCATGGCCGAAGGCAAATCCAACAACGGCATCGCCCAAACCCTGCTGGTCAGCCAGGCCGCGGTCGAGAAACACGTCACCAGCATCTTCCACAAACTCCAGCTCGACCCGGGACAAACCGAACACCGACGCGTCCTCGCCGTCCTCGCCTACCTCCGCAACGCGCCCAACGACTAACCGGCGCCCGGCACCGGCAGCAGCGCGCACACCCGCGTGCCCCCACTCGGCGGACTCTCCAGCAACAGCCGCCCATCGAGGGCCGACACCCGATCCTCGAGACCGCCCAGGCCGGTGCCGTGACCGCCTCGCGCCCCCCCGACACCGTCGTCGCGAACCTCCACCCGCAACTCGCCACTCTCGACGCGGGCCGTGACCCGGGCATCCGCTGCCTGGGCGTGCTTGACCACGTTCGTCAGCGCCTCGCTGACCACGAAATACGCCGTCGCCTCGACTCCAGCGGGCAGGCGCTCCTCCGCCACATCCACGCTCACAGGCAGTGAGACACGCGATACGAGTGCCTCGACCCCCGCTCGCAGCCCGCCCCGGATGAGCACCGCGGGCAGAATCCCATGCGCCAACTCTCGCAGCTCGGCATTTGCCTGCTCGGTATAGCGCAGCGCTTCGGCCATCAGCTTGACCGTGTTCCCCTCCCCGTGTGACAACGCCCGCAGCGCGAGCTTCTGCACGGTCACTGCGTGCAGCAGCCGCTGCTGCGCGCCGTCATGCAGATCACGCCCAATCCGCCGGCGGCTCTCATCCGCGGCCGCGACGATCCGTGCGCGTGACGCGGCCAGAGCGGCTCGGCTCTCGGCGTTTGCCACGGCCGTCGCCACAAGCTCCGTGAACGAGCCGAGGCGTCCCTCGATGCCCGCCGGCAGCGACGGTTTCGTGGTCGAACCAGCGACGACGACGCCCCACACCTTGCCCTCGACGATGATCGGCGTTCCAGCCGATGAGCGCATGCCCAGCGCACGACCGGTGAGACCGAGCACGCCCTGCGCCTCGCCGTATTCGTCGAGCCGCCCAGGGCGACCGGTCTCGAACACGATCGTGGCGACGTTGTTTCCACCAAGGCCCCACCCGCGGCCAACGGGAAAGTCCGCGGCCGTGCTGCCCGAGGCAGCGAGGACAGTGACCACCGCGTCGGATTCGTAGCGGCCCATATGAGCGAAATCGACCGGGAGCAGCCGCACGACCTCCTCGGTGACCGCTGCGAACACCTCCTCGGGCGGCACGCCGCGAGCGACAAGCGTCGCGACCCGCCGCAGCGCCGCCTGCTCCTCCGCCAGCCGCCTGAGCTCGCCGCGGCTCTCGGCATTGGCGATCGCGGTCGCCAACAGCTCCGTGAACGACGCGAGCCGCGCCTCGGCGCCCGCCGGCAAGGGTTTGTCCATCGTCGAGCCGGCAGCGGCCATGCCCCACAGGAGGCCGTCGACGGTGATCGGCGTGCCAAGCACCGTGCGGACACCGGACTCGCGGACGGCGGCACCGATCGGGCCCGATGCGTCGGCATAGTTCTCGATCCGAGCTGACGCACCCGTCTCGGCGACAACTGTGCTGACGTTCTTCCCCCCGAGCCTCAACCGTGCGCCGCTGGGGAGGACGGCGCGGGTGATGCCCCAGGTGGCGAGGATGGTGACCGTACCGTCGGGCTCGTACCGGCTCAGGTCGGCGAAGTCGACCGGAAGCAGCCGCCCGACCTCCTTGGTGACCGAGTCGAACACCTCCTCCGGCGGTGCCCCGCGGGCGACGAGCGTCGCGACCCGACGCAATGCCGCCTGCTCCTCCACAAGCCGAGCCAATGCGATGCGACTCTCCGCGTTCGCGATCGCCGTCGCCACCAGCTCGGTGAAGGACGCGAGACGCGCCTCCGTGTCCGCCGGCAGCGGCTGCTCCCCCGTCGAGGCGGCGTGAATCACGCCCCACAGGTGGCCCTCGACGCTGATCGGCGCCCCGACCGATGAGCAGACGCCCACATCGGAGATCACGGTGGCGAGGGAGTCCGAGGCGCCTGGGTAGGTATCGATCCGTGCCGGACGCCCGGTCTTGAACACCAAGGTGCTCGTGTTCTGCCCCCCGATGGGGTGCCGTGTACCGGCAACGGGGACCGTGGCGCCACTTGCGCTCCAGATCGCGAGGTTCGTCAGCGTCTGACCGGACTCGTAGCGAGACAACGCTGCGACATCCACGCGGAGCACGCGTCCGACCTCCGCGGTGACAGCCGCAAACAGCTCCGTTTCAGGGACACCGCGCGCCACCAGCGTTGCGACCCGGCGCAACGCTGCCTGCTCGTCAGCCAGCCCACGCAGCTCCACGCCGCTCAACAGCGCCCTCCACACGTCGGGCGCACCGCAGCGACGGGGCGCGAATGCGACATCGACTGCCAAGCCTACCTCCGCGCCGCCGCTCATCCACTTTCCTGATGACGCCCATCTAGCCGGCGATGCGGATCATCTTTTTGTTGACGAACTCGTCGACGCCGAAGCGGCCCAGCTCGCGACCGAAGCCCGAGCGCTTGACGCCGCCGAAGGGCAGCTCGACGCCCTCGAGGCCTGCGGCGTTGACGAAGACCATGCCGGCGTCGATCTGGTCGGCGACGCGCATCCCCTGGTCGGGGTCGTTGGTCATCACGTAGGAGCCCAGCCCGAACGGCGTGTCGTTGGCCAGCTTGACCGCCTCGGCCTCGTTGCGAACGCGGTAGACCGAGGCCACCGGACCGAAGAACTCCTCCTTGTAGGCGTCGTTGTCAGGCGTGATGCCGGTCAGGATGGTCGTGTCGAAGAAGTTGCCGTCATGGCTCCCGCCCGCCACCAGGGTGGCGCCCTGGTCGACCGCGCGCTGGACCTGGTCGGCCAGCCGCTCGGTCGCCGTGGAGGAGGAGAGCGGCCCGACCTGGACGCCCTCGTTGGTGGGGTCAGACGGCTTGACCGCCGTCAGTGCGGCGCTGAACTTGTCCATGAACTCGTCGTAGAGCTCGTCGACGACGATGAACCGCTTGGCGGCGTTGCACGCCTGGCCGGAGTTCTCCAAGCGAGCACCCACGGCCGACTCGACCGTCGCGTCCATGTCGTCGGTGCCCAGGACGAGGAACGGGTCTGATCCGCCCAGCTCGAGCACCACCTTCTTGAGGTTGCGCCCGGCGATCGCGGCGACGGCGGCACCCGCGCGCTCGGACCCGGTGAGCGACACGCCGCGGACGCGCGGGTCCGCGATGACCCATTCGATCTGGTCGTTGGTGGCGAAGATGTTGATGTAGGCGTCCGTGGGGATCCCCGCCTCGTGGAAGATCTGCTCCATGGCCAGCGCCGACTCGGGGCATTGAGGGGCGTGCTTGAGCAGGATCGTGTTGCCCACCACCAGGTTGGGCCCGGCGAAGCGCGCCACCTGGTAGTACGGGTAGTTCCACGGCATGATTCCCAGCAGCAGGCCGTAGGAGCTGCGCCGGATGAGCGCCGAGCCGTCGCCGTCGAGCAGCTTGATCGGCTCGTCGGCCATCAGGGACGGCCCGTTGTCGGCGTAGTACTCGTAGATGGCGGCGGCGAAGTCGACCTCGCCGAGCGCCTGCTCGATCGGCTTGCCCATCTCGCGGACGATGATCTCAGCCAGCTCCTGACGCTTGGCGGTGTGGATCTCGGCAACCCGGCGAATCGCGGCGGCGCGCTCCTCCACGGTGGAGGATGCCCATTCGGAGTGCGCCTGATCGGCGCGGGCGATGGCGTCGCGCAGCTCATCGTCGCCGATGGTCGGGTACTCGCGGACGGTCTCCCCCGTCGCGGGGTTGATGACTGCGTAATCGGCCATAGATCCTCTCCCTCTTTCTCGTGACGACTAATGACGCTCGACGCTACCGGGCCATTCCCGGCCAGGAGCGCGGATTGTGCGGCGTGGATTCGTACCCCGCCGAAGAAAAGCCGCCCGCATAGGAGCGGATTCCCCACAATCAAACGGAGAGGGGGGGATTCGAACCCCCGATGGACGGATACGCCCATACCGGTTTTCGAGACCGGCGCATTCAACCGCTCTGCCACCTCTCCGGGTGCGGCGGACCGAACGTTAGCGAGGAGGGGGCCGGCCGCGCGGTCAGCGCCGAGAGGCGAAGAAGGCCCTCAGGACGTCGGCGCACTCCTCGGCCAGCAGGCCCGACTGAACCTGGGGCCGGTGGTTGAGCCGGGGCTCGGCCAGGACGTCGAGCACGCTGCCGGCAGCGCCGGCCTTGGGGTCGGCGGTGCCGAAGACCACCCGTGGGACCCGGGCGAGCACGATGGCCCCGGCGCACATGGCGCACGGCTCGAGGGTGACGTAGAGCGTCGAATCCAGGACGCGCCAGCTCCCGGCGCTGCGCGCGGCGGCGCGCAGCGCGAGGATCTCGGCGTGGGCGGTGGGGTCCGCGCGCACCTCGCGCTCGTTGTGCCCGGCACCGATGACCTCGCCGTCCCTGATGACCACGGCGCCCACCGGAATGTCGTCGTGCTCCAGCGCGCGCGAGGCCTCGCGCAGGGCAAGACGCATGAAGTACGCATCTTGGGGGAAGAAGAGGGGAGGGCGCACTCGCGTTTTTAGGAAGATCGATGTACTTTGGTGTGGGGGTAATGCGCTGCGCAATCATGACTTAAGCCCTGCCCGTGGACGCTTGGGGCGCAAGCGTCCAGCGCGCCGTGCTGCTGTCCGCGGTCGCTGCCGCTCTCGCCGGACGGTGGTGCTCGGCCTCACGCTGCTGGCCGTCCCGGCGTTCGCGGCAACCGCCCGAGCCGCCGGTTACGTGCCGCACGAGGTCATCGTCGGCTACCGGTCCGGAGCCGTCGAGACCATGGCGCTGGCCCGGCTCGGAGTGCGGTCCACCTCACCCGCGCCGGCCCCCCACAGTCGGGTCCTGCATCTGCGCCCCGGCGAGAGCGTGACCGGGGCCATCCGGCGCCTCAAGGACCGGCGCGGCATTGCCTACGCCGTTCCCAACTACATCGCCCACGTTGCCGGCGGCAACGGGGGCGGGGCAGCCGTGTGGGCTCCCGTCCGCAAGGACGGGCGCGCGGCGGCCTCGGGTGCCTTCTATCCCGACGACGGTGGCCGCGCCGCCCGCGCCCAGGGCTGGGAGGACATGCAGTGGAACATGCTCCCCGCGGCCGGCGTCAATGCCCCCGCGGCCTGGGCCAACCTCCTCGGCGCTCATCAAGCCGGGGGCAAGGGCGTGGTCGTCGCCGTCCTGGACACCGGCGTGGCCTACCGCGACTGGAAGACGTTCCGCCGGTCGCCCGACTTCGGCCGGGCCCACTTCGTGGCCCCCCGCGATCTCGTCGCCGGCAACGACTATCCCCTGGACCGCAACGGCCACGGCACCTTCGTCGCCGGGATCATCGCCGAGTCCACCAACAACGGGGTCGGGCTCACCGGGCTGGCCTACGGCGCGTCGATCATGCCCGTCCGCGTACTCGACGCCAGCGGCGAGGGGGATGAGGCCACGATCGCGCAGGGCATCCGCTACGCGGTCGCCCACGGCGCCCAGGTCATCAACCTGAGCCTCGAGTTCCTGCCCAGTCAGGTCAACTCCGCGTCCGAGATCCCGCAGATCGTCAGCGCGATCGGCTACGCGCACCGTCGCGGAGTCACGGTCGTGGGCGCCGCCGGCAACGACGAGACCGACAAGATCGCCTACCCGGCGCGGGCTCCCGGTGTCATATCGGTCGGCGCCACCACCCGGGACCGCTGCCTGGCCGACTACTCCAACGGCGGCAGCGGCCTGGATCTCGTGGCCCCCGGAGGCGGCGACGACGCCATCATGGCCGGCGAGCCCGACTGCCACCCGGAGCGCAGCCTGCCATCCATCTACCAGCTCACGCTCACCGCGCCGCCGCATTGGAACCGCTTCGGCTATCCCAGCTACTACATCGGGACGTCGATGTCCTCGCCCGAGGTCGCCGCCGCGGCGGCGCTGGTCATCTCCAGCCGCGTCATCGGCGAGCGCCCGACGCCCGATCAGATCCTGCAACGACTCGAGCAGACCGCCACCACGCTCCCCGCGGGCGCGGCCAAGCCCAACGCCGACTACGGCTACGGGCTGCTCAATGCAGGCGCCGCCACGACGCCCGGCCCGCCGCCGCCCCCGACGACGCCGCCGACGACGACGACGCCGCCACCGACGACGCCGCCGGCAACGACGACCACGGGCACGCCGACCACCACCGGCACGACGCCGACCACGCCCACCCCCTGAGCCGTCCGGCCCGTTAGCCGGTGCGCACGATCAGCACCGAGCACGGCGCATGATGCGAGACCTTGTTGGGCACCGAGCCCAGCAGGAACCGGGTCGCGCCGGTCATGCCCTTGTTGCCGACGACAATGAGGTCTGCGCCCTGCTCCTCGGCCACGTCGAGGATCGCGTCGGCGGCGTCGCCCAGCCGCGCGAACGTCTCGACCCGGCTCACGCCGGCGGCCTCGGCATCTTGGCGCGCGCGCTCGAGCAGGGCCAGCACCTCTTCGCGCATGTTGACCTGGACGTCTGAGGGCACCTGCACCCGCTCGATGCGCAGCCGCCGCTCGGGTACGGGCTCATAGGCCGAGACGATCTGCAGCCGGGCCCCCAGTGCGGCGGACATAGCGACCGCCCGCGCCACCGCCACCCCCGCCGTGTCAGACCCGTCCGTGCCGACCAGGATCGACTCGTACATCGGCGCGTCAGGCCAGCTTGGTGATCGCGATGACGATCCCGGCCAGCACGAACACGACGATCAGCACCTGGGTCCAGATGAGGATGCGCGGCATCTGCATGTCTGTCCAAAGCTATCGTCTCGGCCATGCCGGAGCCGGTCAGTCCCGCTCTGAAGGCGGTCAGCGACGCGGTGCTGGCGGTGGCGTCGCGGCTGAGCGTCGATGAGGTCCTCCAGCAGCTCGTCGATTGCGCCCGCGAGCTGGTGGAGGCGCGCTATGCGGCGCTGGGCATCCCCGACGGCGCCGGCGGCTTTCGCCGCTTCCTGGTCGCCGGGATGAGCGACGAGCTCATCGCCGCCATGGGGCCGCTGCCTCGCACGCACGGGATGCTCGGCGCGATGCTGCAGACCGAGGGCGCCTACCGGACCGACGACATCCACCGCGACCCCCGGTTTCGCGGCTGGTGGCCCCGCGCTCACCCCGACATGCGCTCGTTCCTCGGCGTTCCCATCGTGGCTCCCGAGGGGGTGATCGGGGCCTTCTATCTCACCGAGAAGGAGACCGCGCCCACCTTCGACGCTCACGACCAGGAGCTCATCGAGCTGCTGGCCTCCCACGCCGCCATCGCCATCACCAATGCCCGCCTGTACGAGCGCAGCCGGGAGCTGTCGATCCTGTCGGAGCGCAACCGCCTCGCCCTGGAGCTCCACGACGTCGTCAGCCAGAAGCTCTTCAGCCTCAACCTCGCCGCCGAGGCGGCCGCCACGCTGCTGGACCGGGGTCCCGAGCAGGCGCGCCCCCAGCTCGAGCGCGTGCGCGATCTCGCGCGCGAGGCCCTGGCGGAGCTGCGCTCGCTCATCTTCGGGCTGCGTCCCGCCGAGCTCGAGCGCGATGGGCTGGAGGGCGTGCTGCGCAAGGAGGCCGACATGCTCCAGCGCGTTCACGGGGTGACGGTCGAGCTCGACGCCGACGGCTCCACGGCCACGCTCGAGCCCGCCTGCGCGGGGGAGATCCTGCGTATCGTCGAGGAGGCGCTGCACAACGCGGTGCGCCACGCCGAGGCGGGCACGGTGACGGTGCGCCTGCGCGGCAGCGAGGGCGCGCTGAGCGTCGAGGTCGCCGACGACGGGGTCGGGTTTGATCCCACCGACCCCGAGCTGCGCTCGCGCCACCTCGGCCTGACCTCGATGGAGGAGCGGGCCCGCGAGCTGGGTGGCCGCCTCGCCGTCGCCGCCAGCCCCGGGAGCGGGACGGTGGTAACCCTGGAGGTGCCCCTCGATGGCGCCTGATCCGATCCGCGTGCTCGTCGTGGACGACCACGCGGTCGTGCGCGAGGGGCTGCGCACCTTCCTGGAGCTCCAGGACGGCATCGTCGTCGTGGGCGAGGCCGCCGATGGAGAGCAGGCGGTGGCCCAGGCCACCGCGCTGAAGCCCGACGTCATCCTCATGGACCTGGTCATGCCGCGCCTGGACGGGATCGGGGCCATGCGGGCACTGCGAGAGCGCGTACCGGCCAGCCGCGTCATCGTCCTCACCAGCTTCCTCGACGACGAGCGGCTGATGCCGGCGCTCCAGGCCGGCGCCGCCGGCTACCTGCTCAAGGACGTCGAGCCCGCCGAGCTGGCCCGGGCGGTGCGCAGCGCCTGCGCCGACGAGGCGCTCATCGACCCGACCGTGGCCGCCCGCCTGCTGCACACGCTCAGCTCCGGGCATCGCCCGGCAGGCGCGGCCGCGGACGGAGCAGAGCACCTCACCCGGCGCGAGCGCGAGGTCCTCGAGCTCATCGCGCTCGGGCACTCCAACAAGCGGATCGCGCTTGAGCTCGGCGTCGCCGAGAAGACGGTCAAGACCCATGTCGGCCATCTGCTGGCCAAGCTGGGCGTCGCCGACCGCACCCAGGCGGCGCTGTTCGCCGTCCAGCACGGGCTGGCCGGCGGAGGCGCGTAGCCCTGCGGCCCGGGGTGGCCGGGGGACGCCGTCGCAGGTCGCCCCTCGTACCGGCTTGATCCCCGAATTCCCCGGCCTCACGCGGCCACGCAATCAACCATCTAGTCGGCAAACGTCCCGCCCTGGGGCGCGTCTTGAGACCGCGGGATGTTTGCGCCTGTGTCGGACGCAAACGTCCCGGGGCTCGGACGCGCTCACCCACCCCGGGACGTTTCCCGCTGTGACAGAAGCAAACAGCCCATCCCGCCTGTGAGGCGCTGCGGGTGGGACGTTGGCCGACACGCGCGACCTGGGCCTAGGACCAATTACCGCTACAAACTCAGACCGCCCCAGGCGTACCGTCGCCGGCATGTCCACAGCAATCATCACCGGAGCCTCCCGGGGCCTGGGGCTGGCGCTCGCCCGGGCTCTGGCGCACCGCGGCTACCGCCTCGTCATCGACGCTCGCGGAGCTCCCGAGCTCCAGCGGGCCGCCGCGGAGCTCGAAACCATCACGCACGTGCGGGCGCTGCCCGGCGACGTCGCCGACGACTGGCACCGCGGCGCCCTCATCGACGCCGCCGGCGAGCAGGTCGACCTGCTCGTCAACAACGCCTCCACACTCGGCCCCAGCCCGCAGCCGCCGCTGGCCGCCTATCCACTGGACGCGCTGCAGCGCGTCTACGACGTGAACGTCATCGCGCCCCTGGCCCTTGCTCAGCTCGCCCTCCCGCTCATGCCCGACAACGCGTGCATCATCAACGTCACCTCCGACGCCGCCGTCGAGCCCTACGACGGGTGGGGCGGCTACGGATCGGCCAAGGCGGCGCTGGAACAGCTCAGCGCGATCCTCGCCGCCGAGCAGCCACAGCTGCGCGTCTACACCGTCGACCCCGGCGACATGCGCACGCAGATGCACCAGGAGGCATTCCCCGGCGAGGACATCTCTGACCGGCCGCCGCCCGAGGAGAGCGTTCCCGGCCTCCTGGAGCTCGTCGAGTCCGGCCTGCCCAGCGGCCGCTACCGCGCTCGCGAGGTGCTGGCCGGCGGGCGGGCGTCATGACCACCGCCCTCGCCTTCGACCTCCCCCGCACGCTGGAGGCGACCGCGCCGCCGGAGGCCCGCGGCGTCCAACGCGACGCTGTCCGGCTCATGGTGGCCGACGCCGCCAGCGATCGCATCACCCACGCCGTGTTCTCGGAGCTACCCGACTTCCTGAGACCGGGCGATCTCGTGGTCGTCAACGTCTCGGCCACCCTGCCCGCCGCTGTGTCCGTCACGCGCGCGGACGGCACGGCCGCCCGGATGCACGTCGCCACCCGGGCGCCCCGGCTCGACGACCGCTGGCGCGTGGTCGAGCTGCGCTCCGCCGACGGCTCCACCCCGATGCGCGCCCGCGCCGGCGAGACGCTCACGATGCCCGGCCACCTGGGCGAGCTCGAGCTCGTCGCCCCCTACGCTTCCGGCTCGCGCCTCATGCTGGCCCGGCTCGGCGGACCCGGAACAGTGGAGGACCTCCTCCGCCACCACGGCGACCCCATCCGCTACGGCTACGTGCCTGATCGCTGGCCGCTGTCGGCCTACCAGAACGTCTACGCGCGGATCCCCGGCAGTGCCGAGATGCCCAGCGCGGGCCGGCCCTTCACCCACCGGCTCATCTCAGAGCTCGCGACCCGCGGCATCCCCGTCGCGCCCATCACCCTGCACACCGGCGTGTCCTCGCCCGAGCATCACGAGCCACCGTTCCCCGAGGAGTTCGACGTACCCGAGGCCACCGCGCGCCTGGTCGACATGACCCGCGCGATGGGCGGACGCGTCATCGCCGTGGGCACCACGGTGGTCCGGGCGCTGGAGACCGTCGCCGACGCGGCCGGCGCGGTCACCGCCGGCGGCGGGTGGACCGGGCTCGTGATCGACCCCGGCCGCGGCATCCACGCCGTCGACGGGCTCATCACCGGATGGCACGAGCCCGAGGCCTCCCATCTGCAGATGCTCGCCGCCCTGGGCGGGGAGCCGCTGCTGGACCGCTGCTATCGCGAGGCGCTGTGCCACGGGTACCTGTGGCACGAGTTCGGCGACAGCCATCTCATCCTCAGCCCACGCTGAACATCGCGCGCAACTGCTTGGCGTCGAGATCGTCGAGGAGCCCCACTGTTCGGGGGTCGCGCCCGTCCTCGAGCAGCACGGCGGCGCCGGGCCAGTAGGGGTGCGGCGGGGTAGTGCGGTCCACCAACAGCGGCTCGTATAGCCATGAGCCGCTGTTGAGCAGTCTTCTGCCGCCTGCCTCCGGCCACGGCTCGGCGCCGATCGGGCCACGACGATGCACGTGACCGAACAGCACCCAGTCGGCGTCGATTCCCAGCCGGGTCGTCACCCGGGCCATCGCGGGCACGGCCGCCCGGCGCATCTGGGTGTCTACGAGCTTGGCCGTAACCGGCGCTAGGCCCGTGCTGCGCATCAACTTGGGCACCACGTGCACGCGGTCGGCGGCGCCCTGCACCACCGTCGCCGCCGGCCGCGCGGCGAGCCGGGCCGCCAGCGACTCACGCGACCGTCGGCTGAGCTGGTGCAGGTGCTCGTACTCGTACGGCGTAGAGGCGACTGGGTCGCGCCGTGGACGGCGCAGGAACCCGATCGGGGCGTCGGGAATGAGATGGTGATCCAGGTAGTGGCCATGCGTGCCCCACATCCGTTCGCCCAGCCACACGCCCGGATAGCTCACACGGGCGCGCGCCGGAGCCAGCCAGCCCACCAGGTGGTCAAGGGCCCGGCTGGCGGTCGGCGGGACGGCGTGCGACGACCGGAGCCCCGCACCCTGGGCCAGCGCCCAGCCCCTGATCAGCGGCGCATCGTGGTTGCCCGGCACGACGATCGCTTCAGCGTGTGGACCCAGCGCGCGCCCGATTTCGCGCAGGACTGGCTCGGCGGTCGCCATGGCTCGCTCGGGGTGGCGGTGCATGAGCTCCACCGTGTCGCCCAGCAGAACGAGCCGATCCACCTCGGCGAGGCTGTCGAGCAGCCGCTGCCGGGCTGCGGCCAGGCGGAGAACGTCGCGTCGAGCCCGGTCGCCCAGGTGCAGATCGGAGACGATGAGCGTGCGCACGGCGGCGCACGATATCCGCCTCGGTCAGCGCCGCCCGGCGGGACCGGGGAGCGCGATGGTCCTTAGGCGGTGACGAGAGTCTCGAAGTTGAGCGGCACCGCGCGAGCCACGATCAGCACCGGCGATGTCGCCTCCTCGATCGCGTTGGCGGCGCGCGAGGTGATCATCACGCGTCCCTCGCGGGCCTCGCGGCGCGAGCCCACCACGAGCAGGTCGACGCGGCGGTCCGCATCGACGACCTTGGCCTCGAGGCGATCGGCAAGGGAGAAGGCCGTCTCGATCGCGGCCTCGTCGGCAGAGCCCGACAGGACGCCGATGGTGGCCACGTCCTGGCTCGTGGCCGCGTAGCCCGCAGGGGCCAGGGCCAGCGCCGTGGGGCCGCCCTCGAGCAGCGTCTGGGCCGAGCGGCCGATGGCGACATGCCTCGGGGGGGTCCGGTAGTCAGATCCGAAGACGATGATGTCGGCCTGCTCCTGGGCGGCGAGCCAGCCGAGCCCCTCACCCGTCGAGGCGCTCACGACCACGCGCCGCTCGATGGACTGATCGTCGAGGGAGAGAGCGCCTCGGACCAGCAGCGCCTCGGCCTCGTGCTGGGAGAGCTCCTCCATGTCGGGCCGGCGGTGCGTGGCGTGGCGGACGTAGGCGAGCGTCAGCGTCGCGCCCGCGTCGCGCAGGGTCCGCCCCAGGGCAAGGGCGTCATGGTCATTCTGGGTGTCGTCGTACGACACGATCGCGTGGGCTGCCATCTGTGGTCGTCTCTCCTTGGTGAAGGCGTTGTCCTGTGATGTCTGTTTGGCCGGAGCGTCCCACTCTCATGCCTATCAGTGCCAATGAAGTTGTTCATGTTCTCGATAAGATTTGCTAATGCTGAACTTGGGTCGCCTCCAGGTCCTCTGCGAGGTCATCAACCGCGGCTCCTTCTCGGGAGCTGCGGATGCGCTCTCCTACACCCAATCGGCGGTCTCGCAGGCGATCGCGCGCCTGGAGGCCGAGACCGGGGCGGCGCTCGTCGTCCGTGACCGCCGCGGCATCAGGCCCACCGCTGCCGGCGCCACGCTGGTCACCCACGCCGAGGCGATCTTCGCCCAGGTCGAGGCCGCCGAGGCCGACCTCGCCGCCGTGCTCGGTGTCCGTGCTGGGCGTCTGCGCGTGGCCTCGTTCCCCTCGGCGGGGGCGACGCTCATGCCCCTGGCGGTGGCCGCATTCCGGCGCGCCCATCCCGACGTGGCCCTGACCCTGGCCGAGGGCGAGCCCGAGGAGATAGGGCCGCGCCTGCGCGCGGGGGAGTTCGACCTCGCGCTCCTGTTCGAGTTCCCCGGCGTGCAGCCGCGGCGGGAGCGCCCGGGAGCGGGCCTGCGGTCGGTGACGCTCCTGGAGGACCCGATGGACGTGGCGCTGCCCGCCGACCACCCCCTGGCCTCCGCGCCGGCGCTGACTCTCGCGGACCTGCGTGACCAGCAGTGGGTCCAGACCTCGGCCGACAGTCCCTGCGCTCGCCACGTGGTCCGTTCGTGCCTGGCCGCGGGCTTCGAGCCCTATGTGGCGTTCGAGTCAGATGACTACGACACGGTGCAGGGGCTGGTGGCCGCCGGTGTCGGGGTCGCGCTCATTCCGCGCCTGGCCCTCACCCGCGTGCACTCGGGCATCGTCGTGCGGGCTCTGGCGCCGCGCAGCCCGCTGCGCCAGGTGACCGCGGCGACCATGTCGGCCCCCGGCGTGGCGCCCGCCGCCAAGGAGATGATCAAGCTTCTCACCGAGGTGGCCCGCCGTTACACCGAGGCGCCCGTCGCCGCCTGAGCGGCTGCGGTCAGCCGCGCGCCCTCAGCCGCGCGCCCTCAGCCGCGCGCGGCCACCGCTGCGGCCAGCTCCTCGGCGCGCCGCCCCACCACGATCGGGCGCAGGGCCCGCTCGAGCGGGCGTGCCAGGAGGCCGACGGGGCCGGGGTCGACGGCGAGCGAGTATGTCGCCCGGGTGCGATGGGGCCCGAGCGCCTCCAGCGACCACGACGCCTCCATCTCGTCGACGTCGGCGGATTGCACGCGCGTGAACATCAACCGGTGCGGCGGGTCGTAGTCCACGCGGACGCGGCAGTGGACCTTGGTGAACTTGGCGTCGTTGACGGTGTCGCAGACCACCGGGCGCCCCTGCTCGTCGCGTTGCACCACCTCGACCCGCTCGAGGCCCTGCTGCCACTGTGCATGTGCCGCCACGTCGCCCACCACCTCCCAGCACCGGTCAATCGAGGCATCGATCTCCGCCGAGGACGAGCCGGAGAGGAGGGTCACCGCGGCGCGACCGCCACCTTCTCGGTGAGCTGCGTCCGCCCGGCGCCGGCGTCGACGACGCTCACCGTCACCACCTGCCGGCCGCGGGGAAGCCGGGAGGCCGCCACCTTGCTCCCGCGGGCGCGGAGGCTCGGAGCGGCGAGGGCGATGCGCACGCTGCGCGTGGTCCTGCTCAACCTGATGGTCAGCAGCGTGCCCCGGGACGCGTGGTCGGAGAAGCGCAGCCGCGCCGCTGGGCGCCCGGCGCCGGTGACGGTGACGCCGCGCCCGGCCGCGATCCTGAGCGCGCGCGGCGGCTTGATCTCGAGGGTGCGCAGGTCCGGGGCGTAGCGCCCGGCCGTGACGGTGAAGGCAAGCTGTGGTCCGGAGGCCGCCTGCTCGAGCGACAGGCGCGAGATCCGCGGCGGCCCGGCCACGGTCCACCGGAATGTCGTGCCGCCGGTCTGCGACTGGTTGTCGCGGGCGCTCGCGCGGACGGTGTAGACACCGGAGCGCGCGGGCTTGCCGCTGATGCGCCCGGTGGCGGCGTCCAGCTTCAGGCCGGGCGGCAGACCCGAGGCGCCATAGGTCAGCGGTGCCCCAGACGAGGCGAGGGCGCGCAGGCGCAGCGACGCCGCGTGGTGCACGGTGGCGTGCTGAGCTCCCGGGTCGGCGAGCTTGACCGTATCGGCGCACAGCGCGGTACCCACGGCCGTCGCGTTCGGGGTCCCGAGCCCGCTGGTGGGGTCGTAGCCCGCGGCGGCGGCGTAGCGGCCACTGTTCGTACCGGTGAAGTCGTTGTTGCCGCTGACGACGTCGTTGAAGTCCGCGGCATAGGCCGAGCCGGCGGCCTGGTAGAGGGCAGGATTGGCATAGCCCACCGAGGCGTCGGCGCAGGCTCGCGAGCTGTCGGCCAGGGCCAGCAGCGCCGCCCACAGCGGCGCCGCCCCGCTGGTCCCGCCGATGCCCTGCCAGCCGCTAGGCTCGCCTCCGACGCTGCCGCCCCCGTTCCAGTAGATGAGGTAGCCGGTGGCCGGGTCACCGTCGGCGGCGACATCGGGGACCTCCCGGCAGAATCCGCCGGAGCGACCGCACGCCGAGCCGGCGGCCTGCGCGGTGCGGACGTTCAGCGCGGCCGCCGAGTCGGCCTGAGCCGCCGGCATCGGCCACAGCTTGGAGATCCCACCGCCGGTGGCTCCGGGCTGGAGCATCCCGCTGAGCGCCATGCCTCCGCTGTTCCAGACCGTTTCGGTCGGCCGCGGCCCGAGCGCGTGCAGGCTGGTGCCGCCCACGCCGGTGACGAAGGGTTGGCTGGAGGGGTCGTCCACTGCGGCCTCGGTCTGGGACAGCGCGCCGGCGGCGGCGCAGTCCTCGGCGCCGCTGTCGCCCGAGGCGGCCACGATCGACTCGCCCTGCGCGGTCGCCTGCTCGAAGATCGCGTTCTCGGCGGCGGCGTCCGCAGCGCCCAGCGCCGACTCGCACTGGCCCCAGGAGATCGTGACGACGCGGGCGCGGTCCTGGTTGACGATCGCGCTGAAGGTGTCGTACGGACCCGAGCCGGGGGCGCCCGAGTTGGAGTTGGGCCCCTGATAGACGAGGACGTTGACGTTGGGGGCCAGCCCGATCACATTCTCGATGTCCAGCGCCGCCTCGCCGCTGCCCGGGCCCGTGCCCCCGCCGCCGTCCACCGGCACGTTGGACACCGAGGCGTGGGTCCCATAGCAGGACTGGTAGGCGGCGATGTCCGCCGAATCGTGGGGCTCGAGCTCATAGACCGCGACCGTGACGCCGGCACCCTTGTCGCCCGCGCCGTAGAGCCCGGCGAAGCCGTACGCCGAGGCGATCTGGTCCGCCGTGTAGGCGGACTGTCCCGGTGCCGCGGCCGCCGCGGCAGGGCACGCCTGCGGTCCTCCGGTGGCCACGTGCGCGCGCGCCAGGGGGATCCGGCTCGCCGTCGCGGCTGCCCGGGCTCGCTCGAGCAGCGGTCGGGGCGCGGCCGTCGTGTCGAGTCCCAGCACGCCCTCGATGGCCCCGGCCATCCCGGCGGGAACGGCGGGGGCGGCGCTGGACGCGATCGCGACCCGGCGGCCCGGCAGCGCCATGCGGCTCAGTGACACCGAGAAGGCTCGCTCCAGCGCCGCGGCGGTGGCCGCCACCGTTATCGACAGGCCGCCGCGGCTGAGCGCGCCCGGCGTCAGTCCGCGGGCGCGCAGCGCGCGTCGGACCGCGCGGACGTGGGCGGCGGTGGCCCCGAAGCGGCGGGCGAACTGGGCCGGGGTGACGTAGTGGCGATAGCCCGCCGCGCCCGGCGTGGACACCGCCCGGGCGAAGGCCGCCAGTGCCGACGGGTCCCGGGGCCTCAGCGCGACGGTGACGTGCATCCGCGTCGCGGCCGGGACCGCGCCCACGAATCGCGCACCGGCCGGGCGCACCGACTGTCGCCCGACCCGGACGATCGCGGCGTGGGCCCCGGTGCCCGGCGCGAGCCCGAGCACCACGAGAGTGCAGGCCAGCCGCGCCACCGTTCGCGATCCTCCTGCCATTGGCGAGTCAGCCTAGTGGGTCGCACGGAGCGTGACGTCGAGGCGCTCGAGCAGGTGCGCCTTGACCGCCGGCCACTCATCGTCGATCACCGAGTAGTAGGCGGAGTCGCGAGGGCCGCCGTCGCGCACCACCATGTGCTTGCGCAGCACGCCCTCGAACGTGGCGCCCAGCGCCAGCAGCGCCCCGCGCGACCGCTCGTTGCGAGCGTCGGTCTTGAACTCCACGCGGCGCAGGCCGGCGCGCTCGAAGGCGTGCTCGAGCAGCAGGAGCTTTGTCTCGACGTTGATACCGGTGCCCCAGGCCTCGCGCGTCACCCACGTCCAACCGATCTCCGCTCGCAGGTGCTCGAAGCGCAGCTCCAGGAACCGCGTGGAGCCCCGGACGCGGCCG
>DASXJW010000118.1:0-12292 GCA_036497165.1 Solirubrobacteraceae bacterium | reverse complement strand
CCCGAGCCTCGCGGAGTACCACGTACCCGTACACATGGACGTGCCGAGGATCGACGTCATGTGGACCGACATTCCCGACCCGTACGCCCCGGCCGGCGCGCGCGGGATCGGCGAGATCGGGATCACCGGTGTGGCCGCGGCCATCGCCAACGCGGTCTTCAACGCCACCGGCCGCCGCGTGCGCGATCTGCCGATCACGCTGGACAAGGTGCTCTGATGAGGGCGCGCGCAACAATTCGGAAGCGAGTACGGTGAAGGTGTGGACGACGACGCGATTCTTGCCCTGGTGACGCGGCTGGCCCGCCCTCATGCCTCCGGGGGCCAGGTCATCGAGCGGGCCGCGATCCTGGCCGAGGGCGCGGATTTCCCAGCGGTGATGGAGTGGATCACCGACCATGCCGGCCGGCCCGAAGCCGCGGCCGTTCCGCAGTCGACGCGCGGTCTCCACGGCCCGCGGGACGACGGCAACGGAGCGCGCCAACGACCGCCGGCGCGGTTCGTGCTGCCGGCGGGTGCGCTGGACTGAAGGTCCGGCGAGATCGGTTGACCCGTACGCTGCATCGATGACGCGACCGCGGCTCTATTACATGCCGCGGACCCGATCGAGCCGCGTCCTCTGGCTCTTGGAGGAGATCGGCGCACCGTATGACCTGACCGAGGTCGCGGGCGCGCAGCGCCGGTCAGATGAGCACCTGCGGCGGCATCCTCTGGGTCGCGTCCCCGCGCTCAGACTCGGCGACGGCACGGCGATGTTCGAGTCGGCGGCGATCTGCCTCCAGCTGGCCGATCTCAATCCCGACGCCGGACTGATCGGTCCCATCGGTTCCACCGAGCGCGGACGTGTCTACCAGTGGGTGCTGTTCGCGGTCACCGAGCTCGAGGCGCCGCTGTTTCGCTGGATTTCAGAGCTTGCCGAGGAGACCGGCGATTCGCCGGCGCGCGATCGCTTCACGCAAGCGGCCGGCGCCATTGCGGCCGAGCTCGGCGGGCGTGACTGGCTCCTGGACGATGGTTTCAGCGTCGCCGACGTGATGTGCGCAAGCGTGCTTGCGGGAGCCGACACCCGGCAGCTACTGCGACCGTGGCCGGCACTGGAGGCCTACGTGCAGCGCGGTGAGGCGCGCCCGGCCTACGGGCGGGCGGCCGCGATCTCGGATCGACCTCGCAGCTGACCCCGCTAACTCTCCCGCGGCTCCTCGTCCAGCCGAGCGGTGCTGGAGGCCCCGGCGACGGGCCGCGCCGCGGCGCGAGCCAGGACCCGCTCGTGGTCGCGCACGGCCTCCGCGATCTCGCCGAAGAGCGTGCAGCCCAGCACGGCGGCGCTCAGCCCGGCACCGAGGGCCGTCGTGACAAGCAGACGCATCACCACTCCGGGCAGCACGGCCAGCACGATCGGGTGCAGGAACACGGCGCCGTCGAGGAGACCCAGCGCGAGGCTGACGAGCCCGACCCAGATCGCGGCGGCCACGTGCAGGTTCCGCGGGCCCCGCCACATGATGACGAGGCCCACCGCCAGGAACGCGATCAGGTCGAGCGCCTCGATCCATGTGCCCGGCGACGCGTAGGCGTCGAGCGCCAGGGCCCCAGCGGCCAGCCCCGCCGCCGCGGCGGCGATCACGGCCAGGCCCATGGCGGCGGCGCGGATCCCATCGGGGCGGCGCCGCCGCGCAGCAACGGCGCCCAGGGCCAGCCACGCCACGAGCAGGGCAAGCCACACCCACGGGGACGGGTCCGCAAAGCGGCGCAGCTCACCCTCCATCCCACCATGGTGGCCATCGATCACGAGCGGAATGCTCCACCGGCCCCGCTCGACCCCCGATGGCAGCCCCTGCACCCGCGCGTCGTGCCACACGAGCGTGTGGCGGCCGCGCCGCAGGCGCCACCGGGGCGTGGAGGCATCTACGCCCCGGCTCCGGCTCACCAGGCGCATGGCCAGAGCCGTGGGGGAGGCGGCATTGACCCACAGACCCGCGGCATCCAGACGGGCGACAGGCTCGCCGAGGTAGCCCAGCAACTCCACCATGTGACCGGGCTTGACGGTCAGGCTGAGGCCGTTGTCACTCTGGTAGATCTGCGCGGCATAAGCGGAGGTGACCGGCGAAGCGATACCGGCTCGGTAGTCGACGGCGACCGTTCCTGAGCGCAGGTGCGCCGAAGCGGGTCCGGCGGCGATCAGACCGGCGATCAGACCGGCGATGGCCACGCCCGTGGCACGGGCGGCGCGGCTCACCCGCGGCCGGTCACGCGTCTGGCTCGTGCGCATCAGCATCAGCCCCACGATTAGCCTGACCGTGATGTCCGGGTCTGTCAACGTCCCCTCGCTTGCCACCGGGTCTAGCCTGTGGTTGATGGGCAACGGCGTCAGATCCGATGAGCTCTCGGTGCTGTGCGCCGGATGCGCGAATCCCGTCGCGGGGCACGCCCGGTGCCCGGTGTGCGGTGACGCCTCCCGGTGCTCGGGAACGCCAACCCCCGACGATGAGCTCGACGAGGCGCTGCTCCAGCAGGTCGGCATCGCGCTTGCCGCGGAGGCCGAGCTGGCCCGGAAGACCGCCGCGGCCCACACTCAGGCAGCGGCCGGCCTGCTCGGAGAGACCCTGGCCCTGCGTGGACGCCTGCGCCGACAGAGGATGCTGCTGCGACAGCGGGTCGCGGAGCAGAGCGCGCAGACGCGCGGGCTCAGCGCGGCGCTGACGAGCGTCGATGAGGCGCTGCACACGGCGCGCGGCCTTGGCTCGGGCCACCCGGACTGGAGCCTGCGGGCGCGGCTGCCCCGGGACAGGAGCTGCCCGGCGGTCGCCCGCCGTCTCCTCGAAGGGCATGCCCGCGAGGACCTCGACGACCGCCAGGCCGAAGCGGCGCTGCTCATCGTCTCCGAGCTGGCCACCAACGCGCTGACGCACGGCGCGGGAGCCATCGTCCTGACGGTCAGCCGCCACGGCGACAGTCTGCGCATCGAAGTCTTCGACGAGGGGCGCCCGGAGGACTTCGGCGTCGTGCCGGAGGGGGAGCGCAGGGTCGGCGGCCGCGGCCTGTTCATCGTCGACCAGCTGGCCCGCGGGTGGGGCGCCACCGCGGGCACCGGCCACGTGTGGGCCGAGCTGGCCCTGGCCTGATCAGACCGCCTCTGATCACCCCGTTCGCCTTTGATCACCCCGTTCGGACGATGCCCGAGCCGCGGCGAGGCGGCAACGTCGCAAGGTCATGGAGGCCGCGAAGCCGGCAGCGAGGACGCACGGGTGGATTCACTACGCCGGCCGCATCTCCATGCTGCTGCTCGGGCTCGTCTCGCTGTACCTGCTCGCGCCCAAGCTCATCTCGGTCCTCGCCTCCTGGCCGCAGCTCAAGACACTGAAGCCCGGCTGGTTCGCCCTGGCGATCGGCTTCGAGGTCATGAGCTACGTGTCGCTGTGGTCGCTGCAGCGCGTCGCGCTGCAGGCGACGAGCTGGTTCGCCATCGGCACGGCGCAGCTGGCGAGCGGGGCCATCGGGAGCGTGGTGCCCGGCGGCGCGGCCACGGCCGGGGCCGTCGCCTACAAGATGCTCACCCGCGCCGGCATCAGGAGCGCCGACGTCGCGTCGGGCCTGGCCGCCGCCACGATCGCCAACACCGCGGTGCTGTTCGCGATGCCGCTGCTCGCGCTGCCCGCGATCATCGGCGGCCTCGCGGCGCCCAACGGCCTCCTCGAGGCGGCCTACGTCGGCATTGCCGGGTTTGTGGCCGTCGCCGTGCTCGCCGCAGCGGGATTCGGTTGGGACGGACCCCTGCTCCTCGTCGGCCGCGGCGCGCGCTGGACCGTCCAGCGCTTCAGGCGTGAAGCGGCGGCGGACCTCCCCCAGCGTCTGGTGGCCCAGCGCGATCGGATGAAGCAGACGTTCGGCCGCCGCTGGCATGTCGCGCTGCCCGGCGCCGTGGGCAAGGTCGGCTTTGACTACCTGGCCCTGGTCTGCTGCCTCGCCGCCGTGGGGGCGCGCCCGCATGCGGCCCTTGTGCTCCTGGCCTATATCACCGGCGCACTGCTGGCGCTGATCCCGATCACCCCGGGCGGCCTGGGGTTCGTCGAGGCGGGCCTGACCGGGACGCTCACAGCCGCCGGCGTCGGCGCGCAGCAGGCCCTGGTCTCCACCCTCGCCTACCGGCTCGTCTCGTTCTGGCTGCCCCTCCCGGTGGGGGCGGTCGCCCAACTGATGTTCCGCCGGCGCTACGGATCGGAGCCGGACGCGGACTCAGGGGCCAGCTCGACCTCAAAGACGGTGCCATAGCGGCTCAGCGCCTCGCGCGCGGGCACCAGGCCGTCCGGGTCGACGAGCACGCACAACACGGCATGACCCGGCTGCAGGTCCGCCCCCAGGGCGCGCAACCGGCTGTCGGGGATGCCGCGGTCGCGCAGACCGGCCAGCGCTCCGCCGGCCAGCCCCAGCAGCGCGCCCCCGACAGGCAGCCCCAGGAGCAGCCCGGCGATCAGCCCGACGGTGCCGCCGCCCACGAGCCCCTCCCCCACGGCGAGCTCCCGGGTCTGCTGCAGCTCGATCCGGCCGGCCTCGGTGCGGACGACCACGGCGGCGTCCCGGATCGGGACCTGGATCTCGCGCACCTCGGGCAGGGCCGCCTCCGCGTCCGCGGCACTCTGAAAGCCGACGGCAACGAAGCTCGTGGAGGCCGGGGACATCAGGTCTGCCCGGCGGCGTCGGCCGCCGCGGCCGCCGCCTCGCTCCGAGCCGCCGCCGCCCCGGCGCCAGCCACCTCGCCGGGCTCGGTGCGCCGCAGCTCCCCCAGATCCTTGCGGACCCGGACCGCCGCGGACACGAGCGGCGCCGACAGGATCAGACCGGCCATTCCGAAGAGGCTGCCGGCGGCGATGGTGAGGCTGAACACCACCAGCGGGTTGAGCGCAAGCGTGGCGCCGTAGGCGATGGGCTGCACGACCTGCTGGAGCGGGCCGTTGCAGAGGAAGAAGAGCACGGCCATGGCCAGCGCGCCCGTGGTGCCCTTGTCGGCCAGGGCCAGCGCGACCACGAAGATGCCGGAGGTCCAGGCCCCGATGATCGGGACATAGCTGGCGACGAAGGTGACGACCGCCACGGTCCCGAGCATCGGCACGCCGACGATGAGCGCGCTGAGCACGATCCCGGCCGTGCTCAGCGCGGCGACGATCGTCAGCCCCAGGAAGTAGCCCCGCAGCGCGTGGATGATGTCGTCCACCACGATGCGGGCTTCGGCGGGCTTGGCGCCCATGTGACGCTGGATCCACCGCCCCATGGCCGGAGCGTCCTTCATGAGGAAGAAGGAGGTGAAGACCGTGAAACCGAGGAAGACGAGCAGGGAGGTCAGGCCAGAGATACCGCCGGCCAGCCCCTTGATCAGGGTGCGGCCGATCTGCGGGACCGCTTTCTTGATCTCCTGCGCCGCCTCCGGGGCCGAGGTGATGCCGACGTCCTGGGCCCAGCGCTGGACCCGCTCCAGAGCGTGCGACATCGCCGTGTCGATCTGCGTGGACTGCGAGGTGATGCCGCCCAGCACGAGGCCAACCGTGACGACCATCACCGCCACCAGGGCCAGGATCACGACCGCGGCGCCGGCGGCCCGGGGCCAGCCCCGCCGCTCCAGCATGTCGACGAGAGCGCCGGCCACCGCGGCGATGACAAAGCCTGCGATGAGCGGCATGACGATGCTCGAGGTCTGGCTCACCAGCCACACCGCCCCGATGACGACGAGGAACATGCCGACGACGAGCCAGGCGCCGATCCCCCAACGCTGAAACCACCCCGGAAGCGACGAGCCGGACCTGCCCATCCCACCAGGCTCGCCCGCCCGCGGCGCCCTCGCATCGCCCGAATCGGAGGATCGTGTGGGTCCCCGCCTCATCCCATCGAGGTGATGACGCGGCGGCCCAGCGCACAAACCATGAGCGTCACCGTCCGCACCGACAAGAGCATCCGATGGCCACCCAAACCCCTGCCCTGACCCACAAGCAACGGCGGCGGCTGACCGATTTCATCGCACCGTTCCGCGTCGAGCCCGGTACGAAGGTCACGCTCAGCAAGGACTTCGACCCGGGCTTCAAAGGCGGGCTCAAAAAGAAGAAGGAGGGGGTCGCCCTGCTGGCCGAGGGAGTCCGCCTCCTCTCGGAGTATCAGGCGCGTCTGGCCGCCCAGGACACCTGGGGGGTGCTGGTCGCCCTTCAGGCGCTTGACGCCGCCGGCAAGGACGGCACGATCCGGCACGTGATGAGCGGCGTCAATCCCCAGGGGGTCGCCGTCAACAGCTTCAAGGTCCCGTCGTCCGAGGAGCTCGACCATGACTTCCTGTGGCGCTACGGCCGACGGCTTCCCGCCCGGGGCCAGATCGGGATCTTCAACCGCTCGCACTACGAGGAGGTGCTCGTCGTCCGGGTGCATCCCGAGCTGCTCGACCGCCAGAAGATCCCGCCTGAGGGCAAGACGGGCGACGTCTGGAAGCGGCGCTACCGAGAGATCAACGAGTGGGAGCGCCATCTCAGCGACAACGGCTTTCGCGTCGTGAAGCTGTTCCTCAACCTCTCGCGTGAGGAGCAGCGGGTGCGCTTCCTGCGCCGCATCGACCTCCCCGACCACAACTGGAAGTTCTCCGCCGCCGACCTGGCCGAGCGCGGGCACTGGGACGAGTATCAGAAGGCCTTCTCCGAGATGCTCTCGCACACGAGCACGGACTGGGCGCCCTGGTACGTGATCCCAGCCGACCGCAAGTGGTTCGCGCGCATCTCCGCCGCGGCCGTGCTGGTCACGCAGCTCATGGACCTGGACCCCCGTTATCCCACGGTCTCTGAGAAGCAGCACGACGCCCTGCAGGAGATCAAGGGAGTCCTCGAGTCACAGGCACCGGAGGGAGCTCGGGCCGACCCGTTCGCCGCCCCCGCATCGTGAGCACGACCGCGGGCAAGGCGGCTGCCGGCTCGGGGATCGTGCTGCTGACCCTGGCCTCGGGCCAGTTCGTGATGACGCTTGACAGTTCGGTGATGAACGTGTCGATCGCCACCGTGGCCAAGGACGTCGGCACCACCGTCACCGGCATCCAGAGCGCGATCACGTTCTACACCCTGGTCATGGCGACGCTCATGATCACCGGGGGCAAGCTCGGCCAGATCCTGGGCCGCAAGCGCGCGTTCGGCATCGGCTGCATCATCTACGGCTGCGGTTCGTTCGTCACCGCGCTCTCGCACAGCCTGCCGGTCCTGCTCCTCGGCTGGTCGGTGCTGGAGGGAATCGGCGCGGCGCTCATCCTGCCCGCGATCGTCGCGCTGGTAGCGTCGAACTTCGCCGCCTCCGAGCGTCCCCGGGCCTACGGGCTGGTGGCCTCGGCCGGCGCCATCGCGGTGGCGGCGGGCCCCCTCATCGGCGGGCTGTTGACCACGTACGCGTCATGGCGCTGGGTGTTCATCGGCGAGGTCCTGATCGTCATCGCGATCCTGGCCGTGGGCCGGCGCATGGTCGAGCCCGAACCCGCGCCCGACACGCATCCCCGCCTCGATCTGGTCGGGACGGCCCTGTCGTCGCTCGGTCTCGGGCTGATCGTGTTCGCCATCCTGAAGGCCGGCTCGTGGGGGTTCGTGCAGCCCAAGCCCGACGCGCCGCACTGGCTGGGGCTGTCGCCGTCGATCTGGCTGGTCATGGGGGGCGGCCTGGTGGTCTGGTTCTTCTTCCGCTGGGAGAATCGTCAGCTCGAACGCGGTGCCGAGCCGCTGGTGGACCCCTCCATCCTGCTCAACCGGAACCTCCGGGGCGGTCTCACCGCCTTCTTCTTTCAGTACCTGGTACAGGCAGGGCTGTTCTTCGCCGTGCCGCTGTTCTTGTCCGTTGCCCTGGGACTGTCGGCGATCGACACCGGCGTGCGACTGCTCCCGCTATCGATCACGCTCCTGCTGGCGGCGGTCGGCATCCCCAAGATCGCACCCAACGCCTCCCCGCGCCGGGTGGTGCGCGCCGGCTTTCTGGCGATGTTCGCCGGAGTCGCGGTCATGGTGGGCGCGCTGGACGCCGGCGCCGGCCCCGAGATCGTGACCTGGCCGATGTTGCTCGCCGGCCTGGGCATCGGAGCGCTCGCCTCCCAGCTGGGCGCCGTGACGGTGTCCTCGGTCCCCGACGAGGAGAGCAGCGAGGTGGGCGGCCTCCAGAACACCGTGACCAACCTCGGCGCGTCGATCGGAACGGCGCTGAGCGGTGCGGTGCTCATCTCGGCGCTCACAACCACACTGATCGCCGGCATCCAGCACAACCCCGCGGTTCCCGCCAACGTGAAGGCTCAGGCCAACACCGAGCTGTCCAGCGGCGTCCCGTTCATGTCCGACGACGACCTCAAGACGGCGCTGGACAAGGCCGGCGTCCCTAGTGGGGCGGCCGACGCGATCGTCAAGGAGAACGAGATCGCGCGCATCGGTGCGCTGCGTTCCTCGCTGTCGGTCATCGCCGTCATCGCCCTCATCGCGCTCTTCTGCAGCATCAGCATCCCCGAGCGACAACCCGCGGCCGGCCGCGCCGGGCCGCCGGGAGCGGACGACACGCCGCCCGAGTCCTCGTCGGCGCCGTTGAGCCCCGCGGCCGGCTGAGCCGGTCAGGGCAGCAGGCCGAGGACCCCCTTGAAGACGAGCAGGAACGCCACCAGCTCAAGTCCGTGCACGGCGAACGTCTGGGCGTGGCGTCCGACCATCAGCTTCGCCCTGGCGACGGCCCGCGGGGTCGAGTCCGGCGCGACCGCGTAGCCGATGAGAGGCACTTCCAGCAGCCACAGCATGATGATGTTGAAGCCGACCACGAGCAGCACCGTGACCGCCGCGGGCTCCTGCAGCCTGTGGATCGTGTACAGCCCGGCAAGGGTCGAGGCGCCGGGGAGGGTCAGCACCGCTCCCACGCCGAAGGCGATCCGAGGCGAGCCGTTGCTCAGTGCCCGCTGCCAGCGCGGCGGCGGCTTGTCCGCCTGGCCGGCGTGACGGGCGCGCCGGTCCGCCAGCCGGCGCTCGGCCCACCCGCTGCGGATGACGAGCGCGATCGTGAGCGCCAGCAGTCCGAGCACGAGGTCCGCCACCGGGCTGAGCGTGTTCTTGACGGTGTTCGTGGTGCCCGACCCGCTGAGCGTGAAGACGATGACGAGCCCGACCGTGATGCTCATGGCGTAGGCGCCCATCAGGTATCCCGTCATCAGGCGCGACGGCCGATCCAGCAGCAGCATCATCGTTGTCGCCGCCAGCAGCGTCGGATTGAACGAGGCGCTCAGGGCCAGGAGAGCGACCTCACCCATCGCTCACCACGGTGCTCTCCCCGGGCGCCAGGACGCGGACCTCGACGCCGGGGGCGACCCGCCGGCAGCGGGCCGCGAAGTCGCGCGCCGGGGCGTCGGCCTCGCCGGCCGCGCGAAGGGCGCGGGGGAGCGCGAAGGTCCCCCAGTGGATCGGGATCGCCAGACGAGGGGCGATGAGCGCCACCGCCTGCGCCGCGCGATCCGGGTCCAGGTGGCCTGGCGGCAGCGTGCGGCCCCAACCGGACACCGGCAGCATCGCGACGTCGGCGGCGCCGTGCAGCTTCCGGATCTCGTCGAAGAGGTCGGTGTCACCGGCGAAGTAGGCGGAAAGCGAGCCCGAGATCACGTATCCGACCGGGTCTGCGGCGGGCCCGAACCGCCACCGCCGCGCGTCGTGCCGCGCCGGGGTGGCCCGGACCCGGAGCGGGCCGATCCGGACCTCGGAGCCCGCCCGCACCTCCTCGACCCGGCCCACCCCCTTCTCCCGAAGCCATTTCCCCGCGCCGGCGGGGGCGATCACCGGGGCCGAACCCGCGACCCGGCGCAGGCTGCGAACGTCGGCATGGTCGGCGTGCAGGTGAGACAGGACCACGGCGTCGAGTCGGTCCAGCCCGTCCAGCGGCGGCCGCGGCGCGATGCGGGTGAGTGGCCCGATGCGGTCGCCCAGCACCGGGTCGGTGAGCACGCGAGCGCCGTCCAGGACGAGCAGCACCGTGGCATGTCCCAGCCAGGTGATCGTGAGTCCCGTGGGGGCGTCGGGCGGCAATACGTGGATCTCAGCGGGCCGCGCCCCCGCCGCCATCGTCTGTTTGGGATGAGGACTGCGGGCGCGAAGCGACGAGACTGCCAGCGGCATGTCCATCGAGATGCAGACGTGGAGTCCGCACGCGCCGCGCTTACGCCCCCTGCGGCTCGTGCTGGCATGGCTCGTCGGTGCCGCGTCGGTGTTCGTGGCGGCCGCGATCGTCCCAGGAGTGCAAGTCGGGTCGTTCGCGGATGCGCTGGTCGCGGCGGCCCTCATCGCGGCCTTCAACGCCGTGCTGCCCCCCCTCGTGGCCGCGCTGCGCCTGCCCTTCACCGTTGCACTGGGTTTTGTCCTGATTCTGGTCGTCGACGCCCTGATCCTGCTCATCGTCTCCTCGATCACCAAGCGCGCGCTCCACGTCGACGGGTTCGGCTGGGCGCTGCTCGCCGCCCTGGTGATCTCGGGCGCCATGGTCATCATCAACGAGATCCTCGGCGTCGACGACGACGAGACCTACACCCTGCGCGTGATCCGCCGCATCGCCCGGCGCCAGGGCGGCGGCGCCCCGAGTGACGTGCCCGGGATCATTTTCCTCGAGATCGACGGCCTGGGGCTCCCGGTGCTCCAGCGGGCCATGCGCGACGGCACCACCCCGGTCCTGGCGTCATGGCTGGAGCGCGGCACCCACCGCCTGGTGGAGTGGGAGACCGACCTGAGCTCCCAGACGGGCGCCAGCCAGGCTGGCATCCTCCTGGGCTCCAACGATGACATCCCGGCCTTTCGCTGGGTCGAGAAGGACACGGGTCGAGTCGTGGCCTGCTCGTCGCCTGAGGACTGCGCCGACATCGAGCGCCGCCTGAGCAGCGGTCGTGGGCTGCTCACCGGCGACGGCGCCAGCCGAGGCAACCTCTTCTCCGGCGAGGCCCAGGCGATGATCCTCACCGTCAGCCACATGACGGCCGAGAAGCGAGCCAACCCCGGTTACCGCGCCTTCCTGGCCAACGGCTTCAACGTGGCCCGCCTGCTCGTCCTCTTCCTGTGGGAGATCGCGCTCGAGATCGTCAACGCCATCCAGCAGCGTCGCCGCAAGGTGTGGCCGCGCGGGCACCGGGGTGGCCGGTACCCCCTCATCCGCGCCACCGTGTGCGTCGCCGTTCGCGACCTGATCGTGTTCGGCGTCCTCACCGACATGATGCGGGGGCGCCCCGCGGTCTACGCGACGTTCTCGAGCTATGACGAGGTGGCTCACCATTCGGGCCTCGAGCGTCGCGACACGCTCGAGGCCCTGCGCAAGCTCGATCAGCAGTTCGGCCGCATCGAGCGGGCCCGGCGCTTCGCTGCCCGGCCGTATCACCTGGTGATCCTCTCCGACCACGGCCAGACGCAGGGCGCGACGTTCAAGCAGCGTAACGGCTACGACCTCAACGAGCTCGTCAACCGCTCCGTCGATCAGGCGACCGCGACCCGGCTCTCCGGAGACGACGAGCACGATGCCAAGGTCGGGCAGGTCGTCGCCGAGGCCACCGGCCGCCCTGGGAAGGCCGAGACCCAGGAGCGCCTGGGCAGCGACGACGTCATCGTCCTGGCCTCGGGCAACCTCGGGCTCGCGTATCTCATGGAGGCGGAGCACCGGCTCTCCCTGGAGGAGATCTCCGCGCGGCATCCCCGCCTCATCCCCGCCCTGCGCGACCATCCCCACATCGGCTTCGTGCTGGTGCGCTCCCGTGAGCACGGCCCGGTCGTCTTTGGTCGCGCCGGGGTGCGATATCTCGCCGAGGACCGCGTCGAGGGCCAGGATCCCCTTCAGGGCTTCGGTCCCGGGGCCGCCGACCATCTGCGCCGCTCCGACGGCTTCAGGCACGCCCCGGACCTGCTCGTCAACAGCTTCTATGACCCCGTGCTCGAGCAGGGCTGCGCCTTCGAGGAGCTGATCTCGTTCCACGGCGGCCTGGGAGGCCCTCAGACCCGCCCGTTCATCTTCCATCCGGTGGAGCTCGCCGTGCCACAGGAGCCGATCGTCGGAGCTGCCGCCGTCCACCAGCTCCTGTCGGGGTGGCGGGTGCTCCTCCAACAGGAGGAGGGGCGCGCCTTGCCCTACGGAACACACGCCGTCGGCGCCTAGAGTGTCGTGAGTCGCTAATTCGGTGGCAGCCTCGCGGCGTCTGGACGCGCCTGACGGGAGGCGACGACCACGCCGGACCACCAGTACGTACTTAGGTCGTCGCCCCCCGCCAGCCACGCCCAGCCACTCCCGAGACTGCTCACGAATTAACAAC
>DASXJW010000117.1:0-8336 GCA_036497165.1 Solirubrobacteraceae bacterium | reverse complement strand
GGGGCGTTTGCTGACAGCGCCAGACCCGTCTCGGGGCACTCCGGCACGCCGGTCGGCGCGGCCGTCTCCGTCGTCAGGCTGCGTCGGCCTCGGGCAGGGCCGGCGGGCGGCCCCGCAGCCAGCCGGTCAGCTCCTCGGCCGCCACCGGCTTTGAGAGGAAGTAGCCCTGGGCGGTGTTGCAGCCCAGCTCGCGCAGGCGGTTCCACAGCTCAAGGGTCTCGACTCCCTCGGCGACCACCTCGAGACCGAGGTTGCGGCCGAGATCGACCGTGGAGCGCACGATCACGGCGTCGTCGGCCTGCTCGCCCATCCCCATGACGAAGGAGCGGTCGATCTTGATCTCGTCGACGGGGAGCTGGCGCAGGTAGCTCAGCGAGGAGTAGCCGGTGCCGAAGTCGTCGATTGAGAGACGCAGGCCGAGCTCGGAGAGCTCGCCCAGCACGGCCTTGGCCCGGGTGGGGTTGGCCAGCATGGAAGACTCGGTGACCTCCAGCTCGAGCCACTCGGGACCCATCCCCCACCGCTTGAGCAGCCCCGCCACCTGGTTGGGGAAGTCGCGGTCCAGCAGGTTGCGGGTGGACAGGTTGACCGAGATGGAGAGGTCCAGACCCGCGTCGCGCCACTCACGGCCCTGACGCAGCGCCTCCTCGATCACGTACAGGGTCAGCGGCCCGATGAGGCCCGTCTCCTGGGCGATGGGGATGAAGGAATCGGGGAACACCATGCCGCGCTCGGGGTGCAACCAGCGCAGCAGCGCCTCCACCGAGCGCACCTCGCCGCTCTCCAGCGCCGCCTTGGGCTGGTAGTGGAGGATGAGCTCGCGGCCGGCGATGGCGCGGCGCAGCTCAGCGACCAGGGTCAGGCGGGTGACGTCGTACTCGTGTGAGCCCTCGTCATAGAAGGTGTGCGAGGCATTGTCGCGCTTGGAGTCGTACATGGCGACGTCGGCCTTCTGGATGAGCGATTGGGCATCGGTGCCATGGTCGGGGTAGATGGCGATGCCGATCGAGGCCTCCACGGCCAGCGGCAGCGAGTGCACGTAGACCGGGCGCTCCAGCGCCGCCCGGATGCGGGTGATGACCGGGACCGCGCCCTCGCCGTCGTTGAGCTCGGGGAGCAGCAGGCCGAACTCGTCGCCGCCCAGGCGGGCGACGGTGTCCGACGCGCGCACGGCGTCGCGCATGCGCTCCCCCACCTTGGCGAGCAGGTGGTCGCCGGCGGAGTGCCCGAGCGAGTCGTTGACCTCCTTGAACCGGTCCAGGTCCATGAGCACCACGGCGAGCTTTGAGTTGTTGCGTTCGGCGTGGCGGATGGCGTGGCCGATCCGCTCGCCGAACAGGAGCCGGTTGGGCAGCCCCGTCAGCGGGTCGTGCAGCGCCTGGTGCTCGTTGAGCTGGGCCTGGCGGATGAGCTCCTCCTCGGCGCGCTTGCGCTCGGTGATGTCCTCGATCATCGCCACGACCCGCAGCGGGATGTCGACCTCGCGCTGCTCGGCCACGGCGCGGACATGCGCCCAGAGCGACCCGCCCGTCTTGGTGGTGCAGCGCGCCTCCAGCGCAAAGGACTCGCGCTCGCCGGCCACGGTCTCGGCCAGCAGCTCGTCCACGGTCTGCCGGTGCTCGGCGATGAGGTGGGCGCTGAAGCGCGAGCCGACGAGCTCCTCGGCGGTGGCGCCCAGCATCTGGCCGAGCGCCGGGTTGACCTCGACCGCGACGCCCTCGGCATCCAGGCGCAGGATGCCCAGCGAAGCGCCGTCGAACAGGGTGCGGAAGCGGCCGATCGCCGCGGCCTGAGCGCGGCGCGCCTCGGATTCGGCCACGCGGCTGATCCCGGCCGACAGGACGACCGAGAGCAGCTCGAGCGTCTGGCGGTCGTCCTCGTCGAGGCGCTCGGTCTCCGAGCAGCTCATGACGTTGAGCGTGCCGATGACGTCGGGGCCCGAGAACAGCGGCACGCAGATGAGCGAGGTGTCGCCGACCTTGCTGCGCATCTCCTGATTGATGCGGTGGTCGGAGCGGGTGTCCTCGATGAGCAGGGGGCGGCGCGTCTCGATCGCGTAGCGCGCGATCGACCCGCCGATGGGACGCCGGGCGTGGCGCACCATCGCCGCCGTGCCGCTGGCCGCGCGCGTGTGAAGGACGTCGCTCTGCACCAGGTTGACCATCGCCCCGTCGCCACCGATGATCGCCTGCGAGCGCTCGGCGACGATCTGGGTGACGCTCTCGAGGTCGTCCCCTGCGGCGGCGATGGCCTGCTGGGTGGCGAGGATCAGCGAGAGCCGCTCATCGGAGTCGAGATGGGTGCGGGGCACCGCCTGGCCCTCTCCCTCAGAGTGCGGTGCAGCGCGGATCGGTGATGGCGCGACTGATCATGCCGCCACTATCGGCCGCAATCGCGCCGGCTTTAGCCGTCTCGGCGAAATGCTTATAGGTTTTTGGCGGCTTCCAGAGCAGCCGGAGGGTCGAGCGCGGTGTCACCGCGGGTCAGCTCGAGGGCGCGGTCGGCCAGCTCGGCCGCCTCGGCGCCGGTGACGGTCTCGTCGCGCAGGGCCAGCGCGAGGAGGACCTGGCCCAGGAGCTCGGGGTTCTGGAGGTCCGGTGGGGCTCCGGCGGGTGGCAGGGAGCGGGCCCCGGCCAGCAGACGCCCGGCGGTGTTGGCGCCGCCGCCGAAGCCGAGCCGCCCGCCGGGATGCTTGTCAGGGATCGTGGTCACGATTGCGCCGGTGGCGGGGTTGAGCACGCCGACCCGGCTGCGCAGGCCGTGACGCTCGAGAGTGAGCCGGTAGCCCGACAGCCGCAGGTACCCCAGCTGGGCCGCCAGCTGCGTGAACGCTCCCACCTCTGCCTCGTCCTTGAGCCGAGTATGGTGCAGCGCGATCTGGGTGCCGGCGTCCGGAAGAGCGGGATCGGGGTCGGGGGCGATCAGCAGGAACACCTGCGGCCCGAAGCGGCCCGCGCCCACGCCGGCCACATCGGCGAGCAGCTGATAGCCGCCGATACCAAGGGCGCCCACGATGCCCGGCGGCAGCGGATTCTGCTGGAGGTACCCCGGCTCGTGGGTCACTTGTCCAGCAGCCCGTCCATGAGCCCGCCGATGAGGCCCCCGGCACCCTCGCGCTGCGCGTTGCCGCCCGCGCCCTCGGCGACCGGCGGATGGAAGTAGGCGCTCTGAAGACCGACGCGGCCGGGACCGGTGAAACGGTTGAACACGAGGTTCCCGCCCCCGCCCCCCAGCAAGCCCGTCTTGAAGCCATAGACCTCCTGAGTCATGGAGACGGAGTGGTCGCGGTAGACCCAGCCACCGGGCTCGATGTCGATCGTCTCACCCGCGTCGAGCTTCTTCTCGAAGACGTTGCCGTAGCCGTGCACCCAGACCACGCCTTCCTGGTCGCCGGCGAAGAACTCGTCCACGAAGAACCCGCCGCCGTAGAGCATGTTGGCAAAGCCCTTGATCCGGCTGTAGTCGTACTGCACGTTGGCCGTGGCCGCCAGGAACTGATGCTCGCGCACGACGATCCCGCTGCCGGGCGGGAGGTGAAGCGCGGCGATGTGCCCCGGGGCATCGCGGCTGAAGGCGACCTCGCCGGCGGACTGGGCCTCGAGCAGCAGCAGCGGCATCCCGCCGAAGGCGCGGCGCTTGAGCCCCTTCTTGAGGGGATGCAGGCCGATCTGGAGGCTGGGGTATTTCCACAGCAGCACGTGGTGCTCGAAGTACACGGGCACCTGGCCGGCCAGCGCCATGTGCAGGACGGGGACGAGCTCGCCCTCCAGGCGATACCGCAGGCCGGGGGCGCTGCCCTCCGGGATCTGGGTCGGAAGGATGGTAGGTGCGGACGGCATCGCTTCTCCTTGATCGTGGGGCGGCTTTGCCCCGGGCGCCGGCTGCGCCCCGGCAGGTGCCCACGGGACGCTATCGCGCCAGCGATAATCAACGTGTGCGTCCCATCTACGTCACCGGGCACCGCAATCCCGACACGGACTCGATCGCAGCCGCGATGGGCTACGCCGAGCTCAAGCGCCGCCTGGACCCCAACAACGAGTACGTCCCGGTGCGGCTGGGCGATCTCAACTCGCAGACGCGGTGGCTGCTGGAGCGCAGTCAGGCCCCGGAGCCCCGCTATCTCCCCCACGTCATGCTGCGCGCCGCCGACGTGATGCAGGAGAGCTTTCCCATCAGCCGCCAGGACGACCCGGTGCGCGAGGCGGGGCGGGCGATGGCCAAGGCCGACCTGGAGCTGGTGCCGATCGTGGACGACGACGGCGCGCTGTCCGGCGTGCTCACCGAGCGCGCGCTGGCCCGCCGCTACGTGCGCGACTCCCTGCGGACCTCGACACTCGAGGAGTCCCCGACGTCTCTGGGCGCCCTGGTGTCGGCGCTGGAGGGGGAGCTCGTTTGCGGGGAGGAGTGCCGGCTGTCGGGTCGCGTGTGGGTGTATGCCATGGATCCCGTGTCGGAGAGCGGCATCTCGGACGGCGACATCGTCGTCGTGGGCAACCGTCCCGACGCGCAGACGCGGGTGATCGAGCTCGGCGCTGCGCTCATGGTGCTCTCCAATGGCGCCGTGCCCGCCCCCGCGGCGCTCCAGGCCGCGCGCGAGAGCGGCACTGCGATCGTGATCTCGCCGCTGGACAGCTACGTCGCCGGGCGCATGATCACCCTGGCCGCGCCGTGCAGCGCGCTGATGGAGCCCAACCCGCTCACCGTCAACACCGACTTCCTGGTCGCCGACATCTCCGAGCAGATCAAGGAGAGCCACTACGGCGCGGCCGTCGCCATCGACGCCGACAACCGGCCGGTGGGCCTCGTCACCCGCTCAGACCTGGTGGCCCCGGCACGGCGGCGCGTCGTGCTGGTCGATCACGCCGAGCAGGCCCAGAGCGCCGTCGGCATCGACGACGCGGAGATCATGGAGATCCTCGACCACCACCACATCGGCTCGATCGAGACCCGCATCCCGGTCACAGCGACGTTTGACCCGGTGGGATCGACGGCGACCCTGGTGGTCGAGCGCTTCCGCCACGCCGGCATGGAGCCCAGCCGCCCGACGGCTCTGATGCTGCTCGGCGCCGTGCTCTCTGACACGGTGATCCTCAACTCGGCCACCACCACCCGACGCGACCACGCCGTCGTCGAGTATCTGGAGCGCGTGCTGGCCGTCGACGCCGCCGCGCTGGGCCGGGAGATGTTCCAGAAGACCTCCGACGTCTCGGATCTGAGTGCCGAGGAGATCGTCACCCGCGACGCCAAGCGCTACCAGGTGCGGGGCGGCCAGGAGATCTGCATCGCCCAGGTGGAGGTCGTGGGCAACGCGCTCATGGAGCGCAAGGACGAGCTGCTCGAGGCGATGCACCGCGAGCGCGACGATCGCGAGCTGGCCCTCTACGCCCTGATGGTCACCGACGTGATGGACAAGGGCACCGACATGCTGGTGGCCGGCGACGTGGCGTCCGTGGCGCGCAGCTTCGGAGCCGAGCCATCAGACAGCGTCATCGAGCTGCCCGGCGTGATGAGCCGCAAGAAGGAAGTGGCGCCGAAGCTGATGACCGCGCTCTGAGGCCCGGGATGGTTGATTCTGCGGCCGCGTGGGTGCCGGGGGATCGGACCCGCCCGCCCATCAAGCCGGTCAAGGACGCAGGGCGAAGCCCATACTGGATGTATGGGCGAGCCCGAGGACGCCGATCCGGCGCCGATCATCCGGATTCATCCGGCACGCGCGGTCGTGGAATCAACCATCTCGCTTGCGCCCACACCGGCCTCGACGGCCGACGAGGGCGCCTCGCCCCAGAGCTGCTCGAGCCGGTAGTACTCGCGCGTGTCGGGGGTGAACACGTGCACGACCACGTCGAGGTAGTCCATCAGGATCCACTTGGCCTCCGAGACCCCCTCCACCCGCCGGGGAAGGATGCCTCGGGCCTTCATGCCCTCGTGAATGGCGTCGTGGATCGCGCGCGTCTGGCGGTCGGTCCGGCCGCTGCAGATGACGAAGTAGTCGGCATAGCCGATCATGCCCCTGAGGTCCAGCTGGACGATGTCCAGGGCCTTGCGGTCGGCGGCGAGTTCGGTGATGGTCGCCACCGCTTCCTCTGGGCTGAGCGGGGTGGGCGCCTTGAGCGTGGGATTGGCTTGGGTCATTTGCCTCCTGCGGGCTGATATAGGCCGTGTTTCTCGATGTACTGCTTGACGCCGTCGGGAACGAAGTAGCGGATCGGCTGCCCGGCCCGGACGCGGCGGCGAACCATCGTGGACGAGATCTCGATGCTGGGCATCTCGAAGAACCGTGCCCGTTCACCGCCTCTCAGCTTCACGAGCGCCTGATCCACCGTCGACTTCGCCGTCCCGCGGCGCTGGGCGATGGCGACGGTGGCCAGCTCCAGCACCTTGTCGGGCTCATGCCAGTTCGGAAGCCCTGCGGCGATGTCACCGCCGAGGATGAGGAACAGCTCGTCTGAGGGCTCGTGCGTACTCAGTACCTTGAGGGTATCGACCGTGTAGGACGGGCCGTCGCGCTGAAGTTCGATCTCCGACACGCTGAAGCGATCGTCGTCGCCGACCGCCAGCCGGCACAGCTCAAGGCGGTGACGGGCCCCGGGCTCGTCCTCGACGGGCTTGTGGGGCGGCGTTGCCGCCGGGATGAGCAGCACCTGGTCGAGGTCGAGCTCCCGGTGGGCCTCCTGGGCGGCGACGAGGTGTCCGAGATGTGGCGGGTTGAAGGTCCCGCCGAGGATCCCAATGCGCATCGTTCGCGGATGACGGCGTGTCCTGGCCGGGGAGTCCCGTTCAGGCGCGTATGTGCCCGTCGCCCTCCACCAGGTACTTGAACGTGCACAGCTCGCGCAGGCCGATCGGCCCGCGCGCGTGCAGCTTCTGCGTGGAGTTGCCGATCTCCGCGCCCATGCCGAACTCGCCGCCGTCGGTGAAGCGGGTCGAAGCGTTGACATAGACGCAGGCGGCGTCGACGCCCAGCTGGAAGGCGCGCGCCGCGCTGGTCGACGGGGTGACGATGGCCTCCGAGTGGCCGCTGCCGTGCTCGTTGACGTGGGCGATGGCGTCGAGGACCGAGTCCACCACGCCCACGGCCATCTCCAGGGCGAGGTACTCCGTGTCCCAGTCGTCGGGCGTGGCGGCGTCCATGAGCACGCCGGGGGCGGCGGCGCGCGCGCGCTCATCGCCGTGCAATGTCACGCCGGCGTCGTGGAGGGCCCACAGCACGTCGGGAAGGAACCGGTCGGCCTCGCCGGCGTGCACGAGGAGCGTCTCCGCGGCGTTGCAGGTGCCCGGGCGCTGGAGCTTGGCGTTGAGCACGATGGCCCGGGCCGCCTCCAGATCCGCGCCGGCGTCGACGTAGACGTGGTTGTTGCCCGACGCGGCGTAGATGACAGGAACCGTGGCCACGCCCTTGAGCGCCGCCTTCAGCCCCTCGCCGCCGCGGGGGATGATGAGATCCACGACGCCGGCCTGGGTGGCCAGCTCAGCGAGCTCCTCGCGTCCGCCGCCGGCCACCAGCGACATCGCCCCGGCGGGCAGGCCGGCCGCGGTGGCGGCGTCCGAGGCGACCGCGGCGAGCACCGCGTTGGAGTGCGCGGCGGAGCTCGAGCCGCGCAGGACGACGGCGTTGCCGGACTTCAGGCACAGCGCGGCGGCGTCGATGGTCACGTTGGGACGGGCCTCGTAGACGACGGCGATGACGCCCAGGGGGACGCGCACGCGGCGCAGAGCCAGGCCGTTGGGCAGCGTCGAGCCGTCGATGACCTCACCCACGGGATCGGGCAGGGCCGCGATCTTGCGCACGCCCGCCGCCATCTGGGCGATCCGCGACTCGTCGAGGGCGAGCCGGTCCAACAGGGCGTCGGACAGGCCGTTGGCCTCGCCGGCCTCCAGATCGCGCGCGTTGGCCTCGAGGATCTGCTCGGTGGCGCCGACCAGCGCCGCCGCGATCGCCGCGAGCGCCTCGTCCTTGACGCCCGAGCCCAGCGTCGCCAGTGCCCGCGACGCGCGCTGGGCGGCGTCGCAGGTCTCGGCGATCGAGAGCGCGGTGCTGGCCATCGCGGAAAGGTTACCGATGGCGGCCGGCCGGCTGGAGCGGGGCGCCGCGTCTCTCGGCACCGCGGCGATCTAGTGTCTTGAGTTGTTAATTCGTGAGCAGTCTCGGGAGTGGCTGGGCGTGGCTGGCGGGGGGCGACGACCTGAGTCGTACGGGTGGTCCGGCGTGGTCGTCGCCTCCCGTCAGGCGCGTCCAGACGCCGCGAGGCTGCCACCGAATTAGCGACTACGACACTAGGCCAGGACGAGGTAGTCCCGGTGGATCGCCTCCTCGCTGGCGCGCGGGAGCACCTCGC
>DASXJW010000116.1:0-59032 GCA_036497165.1 Solirubrobacteraceae bacterium | reverse complement strand
CGCCCGGACGCCACCTGCTTGATGGCCGAGCGGCGCCGGTCGCCGTTGGCGTCCGGCACGAAGCGCGAGGGGTCCTCTCCGCCCTCGCCGGTGTTGGACTTGCCGCCGAGGCGGTTCATGGCGATGGCGAGCGCCTCGTGGGCCTCGCGCGACAGGGAGCCGAGGCTCATCGCGCCCGTGGAGAAGCGCTTGACGATGTCGGCGACAGGCTCCACCTCGTCGAGCGGCACGGGCTCGGCGGCGAAGCGGAACTTCATGAGCCCGCGCAGCGCCGCCGTGCGGGTGGACTCGTCGTTGGCCTGCCGAGCGAAGGTGTCGTAGGCCTCCTGTGGGTCGCGAGCGATCGGCGCGCCGTTGCCGTTGCCGTTGGCGTTGGCGTGGCCGTTGCCGGCCTGGGCGCGCACGGCGTGTTGGAGGTTGGCGATCGTGTCGGGGTTCCAGATGTGGCGCTCCCCGTCGCGGCGCCATTGCAGCACGCCGCCCACGGGCAGCACCTCGCGGTCGGTCCGCGGGTAGGCGCGGAAGTGGCGCCCCAGGGCCTCGGCGGCCAGAACCTCCAGGCCCACACCGCCGATGCGGCTGGCGGTGCCGGTGAAATACCGGTCGATGACGTCGCTCTCGAGCCCCACGGCCTCGAAGATCTGCGCGCCGCAGTAGGACTGGATCGTCGAGATCCCCATCTTGGAGATCGTCTTGAGCAGGCCCTTGCCGATGGCCTTGACGATGCGCTGCTCGGCCTCCTCGCGCTCGAGGTCCTCGGGGAGCAGGGAGCGGTCGGCGAGCTCATCCAGCGATTCGAACATGAGGTAGGGATTGATCCCCGCCGCGCCGTAGCCGATCAGGGTGGCCATGTGGTGGATGTCGCGGGGCTCGCCGGACTCGATGACCAGGCCGGTGCGCAGGCGCGTGCCGCCGCGGACGAGGTGGTGATGCACCGCGGCGACCGCGAGCAGCGAGGGCATGGCCACGCGCTCGGGCCCGAGATTGCGGTCCGAGAGGATGAGGATGTTGGCGCCGTGGTCGACCTGGTTGGCGGCCTCCCGGCACAGGGCCTCGAGACGTCGCTCCATCCCGTCGGGCCCGTCCTCGATGGGCCAGGTGATGTCGACCGTGGCCGCGTCAAAGATCTCGTGGGAGACCTGGCGCAGCTTCTCGAGCTGGGCGTTGCGCAGGATCGGCTGGGGCATGACCAGCTGATGGGCCTGCTCGGGCGTCTCGGCCAGCAGGTTGACCTCGGCGCCGACCCCGGTCTGCAGGCTCATCACCACGTTCTCGCGGATGGGGTCCACCGGCGGATTGGTGACCTGCGCGAACAGCTGCTTGAAATAGGAGAACAGCGGCGGCTGGCGATCGGACATGACCGCCAGGGCGGCGTCGTTGCCCATGCTGGCCACCGGCTCCTCGCCCTGGGAGGCCATGGGGGCGATGATCATGCGCAGGTCCTCCTGCGAGTAGCCGAAGGCCAGCTGCTTGGAGCGCAGCGGCTCGACGCGGGGCGCCCGGGGCTGACGCTCGGGCAGGTCGTCGATGGCCACGACCGAGCGCTCGTACCACTCGCCATAGGGCTTGCGGCGGGCGACGCGGCGCTTGACCTCCTCGTCCTCGACGATGCGGCCATCCTCGAGGTCGAGGAGGAACAGCTTGCCGGGCGCCAGGCGACCCTTGCGCTGGACGTGCTCCGGGGCGACGGTGATCACGCCCGTCTCCGAGGCCAGCACGACATAGCCCTCGGTGTCCTGAACCCAGCGTCCGGGGCGCAGCCCGTTGCGGTCCAGCACGGCGCCGGCCATCCGGCCGTCGGTGAAGACGACGGCCGCGGGACCGTCCCACGGCTCGATGAGGCAGGAGTGGAAGTCGTAGAAGCCCTTGACGTCGGGGTCGATGTCTGACCGCGTGCGATAGGCCTCGGGGATCATCATCATCATCGCGTGGGCGATGGAGCGCCCGCTCAGGACCAGCAGCTCCAGCACGTTGTCGAGCGTGGCGGAGTCCGACCCGCCGCTGCGCACCACCGGCAGCACCTTGGTGAGGTCGTCGCCGAACAGCTCGGAGGTGAGCTGGGACTCCCGCGCCCGCATCCAGTTGACGTTCCCGCGCAGGGTGTTGACCTCGCCGTTGTGGGCGATCATCCGGTACGGGTGAGCCAGCTCCCAGCTGGGGAAGGTGTTGGTGGAGAAGCGCGAGTGCACCAGGGCCAGCCGCGACGCCACGCGCGGATCGCGCAGATCCGGGAAGAAGCGGGGCAGCTGGGGGGCGGTGAGCATCCCCTTGTAGACGAGCGTGCGGCTCGAGAAGCTCGGCAGTGCGATCTCGGTGCCGGCGGCGAGCTCCACCACCCGGCGGATCACGTACAGCTTGCGCTCGAAGGCACCCTGATCGTCGATGTCGTCGCCGGCCTCGATGATCACCTGGCGGATCACCGGTGCCGACAACCTCGCGGTCTCGCCGACGTAACGGTCGTCGACGGGCACATCGCGCCACCACAGCACCTTCTGGCCCTCGGCGGCGACCGTCTGGTCGATCAGCTGCTCGAACGCGCGCCGTCGCTCGGGATCGCCCGGCAGGTAGCAGACGCCCACGCCGTAGCGGCCGGGAGGCGGCAGGTCGATCCCCGACACCGCCCCGCGGATGAAGGCGTCGGGGATCTGCAGCAGGATGCCCGCGCCGTCGCCGGTGTGGGGATCGGCGCCCTCGGCACCCCGGTGCTCCATGTTCTCGAGCGCCTCCAGGGCCTTCTCGACCACGGCGTGGCTGGCCTCGCCCCACAGCTTGGCGACCAGGGCGATGCCGCAGCCGTCATGCTCGTTTGTGGGGTCGTAGAGGCCGGTGGGCGGAGGGGGCCCATCTGCGAAGCGGTACATGAAGCGGTGCCTGGTCAACGAGGGTGGGCAGGGAAAGGCACAGCGGCCAAGCGTGCGAATCGTACCGGACGAGACCCGGAATTCGGCCCCACGCGCCTGAGAATTGGTTGAACGTGCCGGCCGGCTGAACTCAGGGCTTGGCCTTGGCCTTGGCCCGTGTGCCCTTGGCACCGCCCGAGCTCGATGCCTTGGATCCGTTGGAGCCCGACTTCGACGTGCCCGACGCCTTGCGCTTGCCGCCGGTCTTGGCGCCCTCATCGCTCACCGCGTCAGAGCTGCCGCTGCGCACCTCGGCGAGGCTGGCCTCCAGGGCCGCCATGAGGTCCGGGGCGGGCGCGGTCTCCTCAGCCTCGGGTGCGACGGCGATCTCCTCGCCGGCCGCCTTGCGCTCGATCAGCTCCAGCACCTGCTCGCGGTACTCGTCCTTGAACTTCCCGGGATCGAAGTCGGCCGAGAGCGAGTCGATGAGCTGCTGGGCCATCGCCAGCTCCCGCTTGGTCGCCTCCGCCTCCTCGAGGGCGTCGAGCTCGTCGAGCCGGTCGGGGGAGAGGACCTCGTCGCCGAACAGCATCGTCGAGAGCGCCATCACGTCACCGCTGGGGCGCAGCGCGCACAGCTGCTGCTTGGAGCGGATCACGATCTTGCCGATCGCCACCTTGCCCGCCTCGCGCATGGCCTCCTGCAGGAGGCGGTAGGCCTTGGCGCCACCGGTGGCGGGAGCCAGATAGTACGAGTGGTCGTAGTAGATGGGATCGATGTCCTCGAGGTCGACGAACTCCTCGATGTCGATGGTCTTGGTCGCCTTGGGATCGAGCGCGTCGAGCTCCTCGGGCTCGATGACCACGTAGCGGTCCGGAGTCAGCTCATAGCCCTTGACGATGTCCTCATAGGACACCTCGTCGCCGGTGCTGGAATCGACGCGCTTCTGGCGGATGCGCGACCCCGTCTCGCGGGAGAGCTGATGAAACCGCACCGACTTGGGCGACGTGGCGCTGTAGAGCTTGACCGGCACGTTGACCAGGCCGAAGCTGATGGCGCCGCTCCAGATTGCGCGTGGCATTCAGTGGCCTTTCGCGTGGGTACGGTCGCACCGAGAGGTGCGACTGGTGGATGCCGGGCAAGGACGCAGGACCCGACGTGTAGCAGCGCTACACGAGGGTCCGAGGACAACGCCCGGCGCGGCCCGGCGTACCTCGAATGCGGGCGTGCTCACGTGAAAGGTCACTAGCTCGTTGTATAGCGCAGCGGGCCTGGCGGCAAGCCCTGACGGGCGTCTTGCCGCGGGCGCTCAGCGCCCGATCGAGGACATGTCGGCGTAGCGGTCGCCCGCCGCGAACCCCACCGGCGCGGCCTCCTCGATGCGCGCCAGGTCCTCATCGGTGAGCTGTATCTCGGTGGCCTGGACGTTCTCTTCGAGGTAGCGGCGGCGTTTGGTCCCCGGAATCGGGACGATGTCCTCGCCTTGGGCCAGCACCCAGGCCAGGGCGAGCTGCCCGGGCGTGCAGTCCTTGTCGGCCGCGATCTGCTTGATGCGCTCCACCAGCTCCAGGTTGCGGGCGAAGTTCTCGCCCATGAACCGGGGGCTGTGGCGGCGAAAGTCGTCGGGCTCGAAGTCCTCGGGCGACGTGATCTGCCCGGTGAGGAAGCCGCGTCCCAGCGGGCTGTAGGCCACCAGACCGATGCCGAGCTCGCGCAGCGTGGGCAGGACCTCGTCCTCCACGTCGCGGCTCCACAACGAGTACTCGGTCTGCACCGCGGAGATGGGATGCACGGCATGGGCGCGGCGGACCGTGTCCGGCCCGGCCTCCGAGAGACCGAGGAAGCGGACCTTGCCGGCATCGACGAGCTCGGCCATTGCGCCCACGGTCTCCTCGATCGGCACCGAGGGGTCGACGCGGTGCTGGTAGTAGAGGTCGATGTGGTCGACGCTCAAGCGCCGCAGTGACGCATCGCAGGCGCGCAGAACGTACTCGGGGCGGCCGTTGACGCCCCGCGTGGCCGGGTTCTCGGGGTCGCGCACGATCCCGAACTTGGTCGCTAGGACGACCTCGTCCCGGCGGTCGGCGATGGCCCGGCCGACCAGCTGCTCGTTGGTGTGCGGGCCATAGATGTCCGAGGTGTCCAGGAACGTGACGCCGAGCTCCAGGGCACGGTGGATGGTGGCGATCGCCTCGGCCTCGTCGGTGGTCCCATAGAACTCCGACATCCCCATGCAGCCCAGGCCCTCGGCGGAGACCGTGAGACCTTGAGTGCCGAGCGCGCGCTGATCCATGGTCGTCCGAGCTTAGCGTCGGGTCGGGTTCTGAGGAGGGACACTGATCTCACGCCGCTCCCCACCGCGGCGTTTGATCACTCAGTGCGCCTGCCTCCGTTTCAGAACCTGCTCGACGCCCACGCCCGCGACGTGCACCGCTTCCTGATCGCCACCGTGGGTGCGGTCGAGGCCGACGACGCTTACCAGGAGACGTGGCTGGCGGCGCTGCGCGCCTACCCGAGCCTGGCCGATGCCACCAATCTGAAGGGGTGGCTGTTCACGATCGCTCATCGCAAGGCCATCGACCAGGCGCGCGCCCGAACGCGCCGGGCCACCCCGGTGCCCGAGCCCGGCGACCTGCCCGAGGCCCCCGTGGCCGCCGGCGCGCCGGCCGGGCCCGACGAGGATCTGTGGGCGGCCGTGGCGGCGCTCCCCGACAAGCAGCGGACCGCCGTCGCGCTGCGCTTCATCGCCGATTCGGCGTACGCGGAGATCGCGGCCGCGATGGAGATCTCCGAACCGGCAGCACGGCGCAACGTCCACGAGGGACTCAAACGCCTGAGAGAGGAACGCACGAGATGAACGAGACCAATCATCGCCGGGACGTCGAGATGGAGCGCACGCTGCGCGCGGCGCTACAGGCTCCCACGCCCGAGCCCCCGTCGATCATCGACACAGCCACCGCCGCCGGGCTGCTGGACGTCGCCTATGCGCGGCTGGACTCGCCGGTGGGGACGCTGGTGCTGGCCCGCACCCCGCAGGGGCTGGCCCGCCTGGCCTACGTCGAGGAGGGGCAGGAGGACGCCGTGCTCCAGGACATTGCGACGCGGCTCTCGCCGCGCATGCTCGCGGCGCCGGCCCGGCTGGACCAACCGCGCCGGGAACTCGACGAGTACTTCGCCGGGCGCCGGCAGACCTTCGACCTGCCCCTCGATCTGCGGCTGCTCGGCGACTTCACGCGGCGAGTACTCACCGCCACCGCCGCCATCCCCTACGGACAGGTCTCCACCTACCGAGAGGTGGCGGCCTCCGCCGGCAGCCCGCGTGGGTTCAGGGCGGCCGGCAACGCGCTCGGATCGAACCCGCTGCCGATCGTCCTGCCGTGCCATCGCGTGCTTCACAGCAGCGGCGGGCTGGGGGGCTACACCGGCGGGCTCGAGCGCAAGCGCATCCTGCTGGCCATCGAGCGGGGGGAGCCGGCGGCGCTGGGCCACCCCGCGCCGGCGTGACCGCTGTCACACTCGGCGGCCTAGCATCTGTGAGGCTTTCCACACAGATCGAGCGAGGAGGGCCGGATGAGACGCAGCCAGCGTGCCCAGTTGCCCCCAGGGCCGTCGGTGCCCACGGCGGTGCAGATGGTGGCCACGTGGACGCGGCCGGCCGCATCGCTCGAGCGACTCCGAAGCTACGGCAAGCGTGTCACCGTGCGCCTCCCCTTCCAGCCGCCGTTCGTGATGCTGTCGGACCCGGCCGAGATCAAGGAGGTGTTCACGGCGCCGCCCGAGGTGCTCCATCCCGGCGAGGGCGCGAGCATCCTGGCCCCGCTGGTGGGGCACAACTCGGTCATCCTGCTCGACGAGCAGGCCCACCTGGAGCAGCGGCGTCTGTTGCTGCCCGCCTTCCACGGCGAGCGCATGCAGCGGTGGACGGGGCTGATGACCGAGCTGGCCGAGCGCGAGGTGGCCTCGTGGCCCTGCGACGAGCCGGTCGCCCTGCACCCGCGCCTGCAGCGCGTCACGCTCGAGATCATCCTGCGGGTGGTGTTCGGGCTGGACGAGGGCCCCGAGCTGGACCGGCTGCGCAACCTGCTCACCGACGTGCTCGTCTACACCGAGAGCCCGCTGTCGGTGCTGCCGCCTTTGCAGCGGCTGCTGCGCTGGACACCGATCCAGCGCCGCTTCGAGGCCCTGCGGCGCGACACCGACGCCCTCATCTTCTCGCTCATCGAGCAGCGCCGGGCGGAGGTGGCCGAGGACGAGGCGCCCGAGCGTGACGACGTGCTGGCGATGCTGTTGGCGGCACGCCACGAGGACGGCTCGCCGATGTCCGAGCAGGAGCTGCGCGACGAGCTCATGACAGCCCTGGTCGCCGGTCACGAGACGACCGCCTCGCAGCTGGCCTGGGCGCTGGAGCGCCTCGCGCGCGAGCCGGCGGTCTGCGCCCGCCTCGTCGAGGAGATCGAGGGTGGTGAGTCCGACCCCTACCTCTCGGCCACCATCACCGAGATCCTGCGACTGCGGCCGGTGCTGCCCAATGCCGAGCCACGGCTGACCAAGCAGGAGGTGGAGATCGGCGGCTTCCGCTACCCGCCCGGCGTGGTGCTGCTCGCCAGCGCCTTTCTGGTGCACCGCGATCCCGACATCTATCCCGATCCCCACGCGTTCCGGCCCGAGCGCTTCCTCGACGTCAGCCCCGGCACCTACACCTGGATCCCCTTCGGGGGCGGGCGGCGTCGATGCCTGGGCGCGAGCTTTGCCATCCAGGAGATGAAGGCGGTCCTGCGGGCGACGCTGGCGCGCTACGCGCTGGCGGCGGCGTCCGGCGCGCCGGAGACGACGCGCCGGCGCAGCATCACCTTCAGCCCCTCGGGTCAGACCACCGTGGTGCTGACGAGGCGCGCGCCGCGCGCCGTGCCGGCGACCGAGACGGTCGCCGGCGCCGCGTGAGCGGGGCCGTCGGACCCCGCGATACACCGGAAGATTCCCGGAAGTTGCGATCGCGAGTGGCTGGGTAGCTCCTCGATATGGACCTCCTGGCACCACTGCACCGCTTCGACGAGGTGCAGCAGCGCAGCAGGTGGCTGTCGCTCCCGTTCGCCGTCCTGCGAAAGTTCGGCGACGACGGCGCGGGCGGCCTGGCGGCGCTGGTCGCCTACTACGCGTTCTTCTCGCTGTTCCCGCTGCTGCTGGTGTTCACGACGATCCTGGGCTTTGTCCTGCGCAACAACCCGAACGCCCAGCAGGCGGTGGAGGACTCCGTGCTGCACCAGCTCCCGATCATCGGCCAACAGATCCAGCTGCACTCGCTCAAAGGGTCGGTGACGGCGCTCGTGATCGGGCTGGCGACCTCGCTGCTGGCGGGGTTCGGCGTCACCGGGGCCGCCCAGCGGGCGCTCGACACCGTGTGGGCCATCCCCCATAAGGACCGCCCCAACTTCCTGCAGTCGCGCGTCCGGGGCCTCGGGCTGCTCACCTTCCTGGGGCTGCTCTTCGTCATCTCCACGTTCGTCTCCGGCGTGGTCAGCGGCGGCTTTGGCGGCGTGGGGGATCTCATCGCCGGCTACGTCATCGCGCTGGTGGTCAACTTCGCCCTCTTCTTCGCCGCCTTCCGGCTGATGACCGCCAGCGTCATCCCCAGCCGGGACCTGCGCGTCGGGACCATCGTGGCCAGCGTGGCGTGGACGATCCTGCAGGCCCTGGGCGGCTACTACATCGGCCACGTGCTCAAGAACCAGAGCGATGCCGGCAAGACCTTCGGGCTGGTCATCGCGCTGCTGGTGTGGCTCCATCTCGGCGCCCAGCTCATGCTCTACTCGGCCGAGATCAACGTCGTCGTCACCCGCCGCCTGTGGCCGAGAAGCCTGTTCGGCCCGCCGGTGGCTCCGGCCGACAAGCGCACCCTGCGCGCGCTGGCCAAGGTCGAGGAGCGCTCGGACGAGCAGCACGTGGACGTCGAGTTCGAGACGCCCACCAAGGTGCCGCCGCAGCGCCGGCGCTAGAGCGGGTACCGCTCATGGGCGTCGGCGCACGACGCGAGCGCACGTCAACGACTGGCCTCGAAGGCGGGCATCCGGTGGTGACTCGCATCGGTCGGGGGGAGCTTTGGTAGATAGCTCCAACCATGTAGGAGGAATCTCCCACAACTTCTCGCGGCCGCCGGCAACGCGACGGTCCCTCCCTTCAGTGCCAGTGGTTGACGTGCGCTTGCGTGGTGCCCAAACGCCCAAGGAAACCGGACGCCGCGACAGTCAGAAGAGCGTGTCGGGCGACTCGCGCCGGGTCATCTCCAGCGGCCACGAGCACAGCCCACCCTCCGCCGGGCACCCGGCGCACACACCGCGGTAGGGCGCGGCGGTGACCGAGAACGCGCGGGCCAGCACGCCGCGGCTCAGGCGCGCCAGCTCGGCCTCCAGCTCGGCCATGCGGGTGCGCTCGTAGGTGGCCGTGACGGGTGCATCGGGGCGCTCGAGGAAGCAATGGGCGATCTCGACGGTATCGGCGCCCGCGCGCAGCGCCGCCAGCGCGTACACGAGGCGCTGGGTCGCGTACTGGGCGCCGACGATCGCGGCCGGGTCGCCCGCGCCCAGACGATCGCTCTTGTAGTCGACGACGAGCATCCGGCCGCCGGGCTCGCGGGCGAGGACGTCGATGGCCCCGACCACGAGCGGAGCGTCGGGGTCGCGGCCGGACCGAAAGGCAAAACGCTCCTCGCGCCGGGTGTCGGTGGCCCGCCCGAGGCGCGTGCACAGCTCGCTCTGCGCGAAGCGCCGCACCAGCGCCGCCAGCTCGTCGGCCTCGGCGGGGCCCGGAGCGGGGTGCAGGCCGGCGGCGGCCGCGGCGGCGGTCACGACGTCCCCCGTGGGAATGGCGGGGCGCCGGAAGTCCAGCCCCTCGAGCAGCCCGTGCAGCAGCACGCCGCGGTCGGCGGCGCTGCGGGGGCCCTCGCCGGGCGCCGCGGGAGCGCGCGTCTCCGGTAGCGGGGGCAGGTCGAGCACGCGCTCGGCGTAGAAGCGATAGCCGCAGCGCTCGTACTCCCCCAGGGAGGAATAGCTCAGCGTTGCGACCGGAGGGCCCAGCGGCGCGGGCGCGGCGTCCGCCTCCCCGCCAGGCGCTGCGGGCACGACGGGCGCGGCCGGCATGGCCGGGACGGCGGGCGCGGCCGGCGTGGCGGGCGCGGCCGGCACGGCGGGCGTGGCCGGCTCTGCCTCCCGCTGGTCCTCGGGCCGGCCGACCCGCACCGCGAGCCGTATCCCGTCGTGCTCGACCTCCCCGCCGCCGCGCTCGAGCACGTCGCCCAGGTCGGGCACGAAGGCGGGCGCCAGCCAGGCGGCGGGGCCGCCACCCTTCTTGGCGGCGCCCTCGCCCACGAAGCCCTCGAACTGGAGAGCGCCGCTGAGGACCAGGCGCTCGCGGGCGCGGGTCACGGCCACGTAGAACAGGCGCCGCTCCTCCGCCTCCTCGGCGCGCTTACGCTCCTCGCCCAGCGCGCGGTAGTGCAGGGCGGACTCGCGCCCCGAGGCGCCCGCCCGCGACAGGCGGATCCCGAGACGGCCGTCCGGGGCCACGCGCAGCAGTTCGGACGGGGGCCGCACCGAGCGGCCCAGGTCGGCGACGACGACCACCGGGAACTCCAGGCCCTTGGCCCGATGGATGGTCATGAGCCGGATCGCGTCCAGACCCTCGCCCTCCATCGGGGCCTCGCTCTCCCGCGACTCCGACGAGCGCCCGGCCTCACGGTCGGCGATCAGCTCCAGGAAGCCGTGCAGGTCAGACCCATGGGCGTCCTCGTGCTGGCGGCCCAGGCGCATGAGCTTGCGCACGTTGGCCAGCCGCCGCCGGCCGCCGGGCATGGCCAGCATCGCCAGGTCATAGCCGCTGCGGACCAGGGCGGCGTCGATGAGCTCCTCGATCCCGCAGCGGGCCGACCGGTCGCGCTCGGCGGCGAACCATTGCGCGAACGCCCCCAGCCGCCGGCGGTCGTCCTCCTCCAGAGCATCGAGCTCGCCGCGCGGCTCGCTCAGCAGCCACCAGGGATCGCGCTCGGTGGCGCGGGTGGCCGCCGCCAGCACCACCAGCGCGTCCAGGGAGACCCCCACCAGCGGGGAGGCGAGCACCCCGTAGAGCGACTCCTCGTCGCGGGGGTTGGCCAGGGCCCGCAGGTAGGCGACGAGATCGACGATCTGGGGATGCGACCAGTACCCGCGGCCGCCGATCACGTAGGTGGACAGGCCGCGGCGCTCCAGCGCGCGCTCGTAGGCGCGCATGTCGGTGGTGGCACGCATGAGCACGACGATGTCCTGCAGGGCGTGGCCGGCGGCGACCAGCTCCGCGACGCGGTCAGCCAGCGTCCGGGCCTCGGCCAGCCGCCACGGCGAGGCCACCCCCTCCCGGTCCCAGTCCGCCCCCTTGTCCACCAGGACCAGCTCCACCGAGGGCTCCTTCGGCCCGGGTCCGGAGGCCGCGCCGTCGCGGCCGGGCAGCAGCGGCCGGAACCGGTCGCCGAGCTCTGACGCGAAGGCGGCGTTGATGGCAGCGAGGATCTCCGGTCGGCTGCGGAAGTTGGTCTGCAGGGTCTCGCGCCGGTCCACCGCCCCCAGCCGCTCACCACGGCGCTCGAACAGCTCGACCTCCGCGTGGCGGAAGCCGTAGATCGACTGCTGGGCGTCGCCGACGGTGAACAGGTTGTCGCGGGCGATCGACTCGATCAGCTCGAGCTGGACGCGATTGGTGTCCTGCAGCTCGTCCACCATGATCCGCTCAAAGCGGGCTGCGTAGCGCTCGCGCAGCTCGCCGTCGTCGGCGAGCAGGCGCCGGGTGATGAGCTCGAGGTCCTCGAAGTCCAGCCCGGACGCCTCCCGCTTGCGCCGCTCGTAGTGGCGGCCGTAGGCGTCGAGCAGCCGGTCCAGCAGGTCCCGCACCGGCCGTGCGGCGACGGTGGCGCAGTGGGCGCGAAAACGAGCGAGCGCCTCGGTGTAGCACTCGCAGGCGTCGGTGCTCAGCGCCGACCCGTTGCGCGGCAGCCGGGCCGCGTTCAGGTCGGCCGGCCAGACCTCGCCGGCCGCGACCATCTCAAGGCCCGCCTCGACCCGGCCCAGCGCGGCCATCACGGTGGCGCTGGGCTCGTCGATGGCGCCGAGCTCGGCGGCAACGGCCCCGGCGGCGCGCGCCAGCTCGGCCGCCGGTCCCCCCTCCGCGCCCGTGGCCGGATCCGCGGGCAGCGCCGGCAGCCGCGGCGCGAGCTCTCCGGCCGAGCGCAGCTGGGCGTACACGCTCAGGACGGCGGCGCGCAGGGACGGGACGGTGTAGTCCGCGATCAGGCCGACGGCGCCCTCGGCGTTGCGGGCCAGTTCGTCCAGCGCGTCGTCGAAGGCGGCGGCCGCCAGCGGCTCTGACTGGTAGCGGTCCAGGACGACGAAGTGCGGGTCCAGGCCGGCGGCCAGCGCGTTGGCCCTCAGCACCCGGGCGCAGAAGCCGTGGATGGTGGAGATGAACGCCCCCTCGGTGCGCCGGGCCGCCTCGGCCGCGCCGAGATCGCGCAGGCGCGAGCGGATCCGGTCGCGCAGCTCGGCCGCCGCCTTCTCGGTGAAGGTGATGGTCAGCATCGCGCTGACATCGATCCCGTCGTCGAGCACGGCCTTGACGAAGCGCTCCACGAGGACCGAGGTCTTGCCACTGCCCGCCCCGGCATCGAGCAGGAGGTCGCCGGTGCGGCGCTCGATGGCGCGCTGCTGCTCGGCCGTCCACGACGGCCCCTCGGCGCGCCGCGACCCCTCGGGCCCGGGCATGGGCGACGGCTGCGGTGATTCGGCCACGATCACTGGCTGCGGCAGATCGCCGGGTACTTGCACCCGTCCCGGGAACAGTTCTGCGGGCAGGGCTCGAGCTTGCCCGCTCGCAGGGACGCCGCCAGCCCCACCGCGCGCTCGGCGGCGTCGCCGAGGAGGGCCTCCACCTCGTCCGCCGAGCGAGCATCGGTCCTGACCGTGCCGGCGCCCACCGGCGCTCCCTCCACGAACACCCCGCGGGCCCGCAGGTCCTCCCCGCGCAGGGGCTGATAGAACCCCGCGACCGGCTCGGCATCGGTGAGCTCGCGCACGACGAGCATGTAGAGGGCCACCTGGAGCTGGCGGTCCTCGGACCACCGCGCCGCCGACCAGCCCGGCCGCTGAGCGCCGCTCTTGTAGTCGCGGACCACGGCGTGCCCGGCGCCGTCCACGTCCACGCGGTCGACCACGCCGCGCACGAGCACCGCTCCGGGCCCCTTCCCGAGCGCCAGCGGCGGCAGGCCACCCTCCTCGTCAGCGAAGCCGAAGCGCAGCTCCAGCCCGAGTGGCCGCCATACGCCGGCCGTGCGGGCCTCGTGGTGCAGGTAGCGGCGTAGATCGGCCTCGATCGCCCGTAACGCTCCGGCGCGGACCACCTCCGGGCTGCCGGGGGACAGCGTGCCCGCGCCCTCGGCCGCGAACTCGGCGATGAGGCGGTCGAGAATCGACTCGGCGGTCTGCAGCGACACCGGGGTCACCGGGCCGTCGAGCTCGCGCAGCAGGCGCTCGAGCATGTCGTGCATGACGCTGCCCCGGGTCATCGCCTCCGGCTGCGGGGTCAGCGGCTGGGGCTGCAGCTCCCGCTCGATCAGCCAGCGCACCGGACAGTCCGCGAAGGCCTCGAGCGCCCCCGCCGAGAGGATCTGGCTGTGGCGCACCTGGCCGAGCGCGCGGGCGCCGAGGGCATGCCGCTGCGGGGGCTGCTCGCCGGCGTCGGCGGCAGCCGACGCCGACAGCGCGCGGGCGCGCTCGCGCCGCGTCGGTGCCAGCTCCGGGTCCCACACGACATCGGCCAGCAGCCGGCGGCGGCGGCGGTCGGGCCAGCGGGTGCAGAGCAGCTCCGCGACGTGGGCGATGAACGGCGACGCGAGGGCGAGATTGCCCTCCTCATCGGAGCTGCGGTAGCTGAGATACACCCGCTCGGTGGCCCGCGACAGCGCCGCGTAGAACAGGTAGCGCTCGGCGGCGAGGGCATCCTCGCGGGGGCGCAGGCGCGGCCCGCCGGCCTGGGCCAGCTCGCGGCGGCGCTCGTCGGACAGGAACGGCTCGGGATGGGCTGGGAGCGGGAACTCACCCTCCTGCAGGCCGCATACGAACACGACGCGAAAGCGCCGGGCGCGGACCTCGAGCGGCTCGGCGAGCAGAACCGCGTCGGCGTCCGCGGCGCGCGCGGCGGGCACCACGAGGCGCTCGAGCATCTCGACGAGCCCCGCTCCCACCGGGGTCAGTGACAGCTCCGAGAGCTCGTCGACCGCGGTCACCAGCGCACGCAGGGCCCGGGCGTCCAGCTCCTCCTCACGCGTGAGTGCCGCCGCCTGCCCTGTGTGGGGCGCCGCGAACAGCCGCCGGGCCAGCCGGCACAGGGCGCGCGCCGGATCCGAGGACGTGGCCAGATCGTCGAGCTCGGCCAGCTCCCAGCCAAGGTGCTCGCGGGCCTGGGCCGCGGTGCGCAGGCCCATGCGGCGCACGTCGGCATCGAGCCGGTCCGCGATCGCGCGCGTCTGCAGGAGGCCAGGGGTGCGCAGATAGGCGAGAAGGTCTGCGGCCCGCGCGTCGCCGGGCGCCAGCAGCGCGCACCGCGCGGCGCCGATGAGCCCCCGTCCCAAGGGGGTGTGACCCAACGGCGGCGCGTGCCCCGCCGCCAGCGGGATGCCGTACTGGGCGAACACCTGACCCAGCAGCGGCACGACCCGATCGCGGGAGCGGTACACCACCACCATCTCGGCGCCCGGCACGCCCTCGCGGCGCAGGGCGAGGATCTGCTGGGCCACCAGCTCGGCTTCGGCGCGCTCGCCGCCGGCCTCCAGGAGGCCGATCGCCTCACCGGGGTCGACTCGCTCAACCGGCCCGGCGCTGAACAGCGAGCGCTCCAGATGATGCAGCGCCGCACGAGAGGCCGGCGCGTAGTGCTCGTCCTGCGCCGGCAGCTCGATCACCTGCTGGGCGAGCGGGCGCAGCTCCTCAACCGTCTCGGCCCGGGCGACGAGCGCCTCGCGCCCGGGCTCGTAGGTGAGCGATACGGTCACCTCCGCGCCGACCACTCGCGCAAGCGTCTCCACCGCGTCGCGCTCGAGCTCGGTCAGGTCGTCAAAGCCGTAGAAGAACACCGGCTCGGCGCCCCACAGACGGGGCGCTTGGCGCAGCGTGTCCAGCGCCCGCCATGCGTACAGGTCGCGATCCACGCGACCCAGGCGATCCAGCTCGCGCACGTACTCCGCGTAGATCCGCCCCACCTCGCGCGCGTAGGGCGCGCGGCGCACGTCGCGCGCCGACCATGCCCGCAGCCCGGCGCTGAAGCGCTCGGGCGTGACCATCCCCCGCTCGAGCTCGGCGATCAGCTCGCCGGCCGCCGCCGCGAACCCGGCCGCCCCGGCGGAGGCGCGGAGCACCTCCAGCCGCGATCGGGCGACCACGCGCTCGAGGATCCGCTCGCGCTGCAGCGGCGAGATCCGCCGTCCCACGTACTGGGCGCGGCGCCCGATCTCGCGCACCAGGCCGCTGAAGGTGACCACCGAGCCGAGCACGACACCGTCCTGCGCGAGCTCGCGCGCGTAGTGGCGCGCGTCGACCGCGGTGGGCACCACCAGCAGGGCGCCGCGGCGCGCCGCGGCGCCGTAGGCGCCCAGCACCTCCCCCGCCTTGGCGGAGTTGGCCGGTCCGAGCACGAGGGTCAGGGGCATGCGCCAATACTGGCGCGCGGCCCCGACGACTCACCTCGGGGGCGGCCCGGCGAAGATCAGGCCGCGGCGGCGGACTCCTCGGCGGCCGCCTCCGCGCCGCCGGTGGCGGCCTCCTCGGCCTCGGGCGGCTTGGCGCCCTCTCGCGCCCACGGCTCGTCGAACTCCACGCGCCACTTGCCCTCCTCGTTCTGCACGAGGGCCAGCCGCGCCCGGAAGCTCTTGCCCGAACGGCCCTTGAAGCCGGTCACCGCACGCTCGGTCCGGCCGGTCTTGATCAGCTCGCGCGCCACCGCCACCGGCAGCTGCTTGCCCGCCTTGGACTTCCAGATGACAAACCCGCACCCGGGATCCTCCCGGCCCCAGCAGGAGTAGCCCTTGCGGTTCTCGTTGATGTCGCGTCCGCATACGGGACAGGGGCCGAGGTTGGCGCGCGGGATGCGGACGTCCTTGAGCTTGGTGTCGAGCTCGCCGACCGTGGACTCGGTGAACTTCACGATGTCGCCCATGAACGCCTCGCGGGAGTCCTGGCCGGTCTCGATCTTGGCCAGCCGGTGCTCCCAGTCGCCGGTGAGCCCGGGACTGGTCAGCGGATGCTCGCCGAGCAGGCGGATGACGTTGAGGCCCTTCTCGGTGACCACGAGCGAACGGCCGTCGCGCTCGATGTAGCCGACCTGGAGCAGGCGCTCGATGATCGCGGCGCGGGTCGCGGGCGTGCCGATGCCGGAGTCCTTCATCGCCTCGCGCAGCTCCTCGTCGTCCACGAGCTTGCCGGCGGTCTCCATCGCGCGCAGGAGAGAGCCATCGGAGTAGCGCCGCGGCGGCTTGGTCTCCTTGGCCGCCGAGGCGACGTCCTCGACGCGGGCGGACTCGCCCTGCTCGAGCTTGGGCAGGCGCTGCTCGCGGCCCTCGTCCTCATCGTCGCGGGCCCCGTCGTCGGTGTCGGCCGACTCGCCGTAGACGCCGCGCCAGCCGGGGACGAGTAGCACCTTGCCTCGGGTGCGGAAGACATGCTCGGCGACGGTCGTCTCCACCCGGGTGTTCTCCGACACCGCCTCGGGATGGAACACGGCGAGGAAGCGCCGGACGGCGAGGTCGTAGATCCTGAGGTCGTCGTCGTTCATCTTGTCGACGGGGTGGCGCTCGGCGTTGGTGGGGATGATGGCGTGGTGGTCGGTGACCTTGGCGTCGTTGACCACGCGACCGAGCGGCAGCACGTCGAGGCTTTGCACGTACCGGGCGGCCGCCGCGTACTCGCTGCGCTCCCCGACCAGCCGGGCGATCGGCTTGATCTCACCGACCATGTCGCCGGTGATGTAGCGGGAGTTGGTGCGCGGGTAGGTGAGCGCCTTGTGCTCCTCGTAGAGCCGCTGGGCGGCGGCCAGGGTACGCCGGGCGGTGAAGCCGAACAGGCTGCTGGCGTGGCTCTGCAGCGAGGTGAGGTCGTAGAGCAGGGGCGCGCGCTCACGCGTCTCGCGCTTCTCCAGCTTGGTGATCGTGCCCGTCTGGTCCCGGGAGGCGGCGACGATGGCGGCCGCCTCGTCCGCGGTCTTGATCCGTGGTTTGGCGCCGGCGTGATAGCGGCCCTCGTAGGCGCGGCGGGGCTGGTCGGGCAGGGCGGCGAACTGCGCGTCGACGATCCAGTAGGGCTCGGGCTTGAAGTCGCGGATCTCCTGCTCGCGGCGGGCCAGGATGGCCAGCGTCGGGGTCTGGACCCGGCCGAGGGAGACCGCTCCGTCGAACGAGCTACGCAGCCGGATCGTCGCCGCCCGGGTGGCGTTCATCCCGACGATCCAGTCGGCCTCGGAGCGGGAGCGGGCGGCCTGCTCCAGGGTGGCGAACTCGTTGGCGGGGCGCAACTGGTCAAACGCGGCGCGGATGGCGTCCTTGGTCATCGAGTTCAGCCACAGCCGCTGCACGGGCTTGCGCGAGCCCGACTTCTCGTACAGGTAGGCGAAGATGAGCTCGCCCTCACGGCCGGCGTCGCAGGCGTTGACCACGAGGTCGACGTCCTCGCGGCCGAGCAGGCGCTTGACCACGTTCATCTGCTTCTTGGAGCGCTCGTCGCGCACGACCAGCTTGAAGCGGTCGGGCACGATCGGAAGGTCGGCCATGCGCCATTTCTTGTACTTGTCGTCGTACTCGTCGGGATCGGCCAGCTGGACCAGGTGGCCGACGGCCCAGCTGACGACGTGCTCGGGTCCCTCCAGGTACTCCTCGCCCTTGCCGCCCTGCTTGGTGAACGCGCCCGGCAGGACGCGCACGAGATCGCGCCCGACCGAGGGCTTCTCCGCGATGACCAGTGTCTTGGGCATGGGTGGCCGAGGGTAGCGCCCCCGGCAAGGCGGTCCGAGGCCGCGCCCTCAGATGTGCGCCGTCAGGCGGATCAGCTGCTCAATGGATCAGCTGCTCAATCTCCCCCGCGCGAGAGCGGCACGGCGGCCCACCGCCGGCAGACGCAGCTCGCGTGCCGTCGCCTCGGCCCGCTCGAGCAGCTCCACCGCCTCCCGGCCCTCCCCCAGCGCCAGGGCGAGGTCCACCGAGGAGTGGGCGAGTTCCATCGTCGCCTGCAGCGAGGCGTTGGCCGCCACCGCGTGGCGCAGATGGGCCACGGCGTCGGCCTGCCGTCCCAGGGTCAGGGCCAGGCGCCCGAGGTAGCGACTGGTGGCGCCCAGGCATACGGCGCCCAGCCCGATGACGACGTTGGTGTCCGCAAATGGGGCCAGCAGGTCGTACAGGAGCGCGGCGCGCTCGGCGTCGTCCAAGGCGTGGGCGAGGTCGGCGGCCAGCGCCGCGACCACCATCCAGTCGCCGTCGCGCGGGATCCACTGAAATCCGTCGCGGGCCAGCCGGTGAAATTCGGCCCGCGCCTCCTCCGTGCGACCGGTCTCGTGCAGCAACAGCGCGAGCCCGGCGCGCCAGGCGGCCCGGTCGGGGTTGGTGCCCAGAGCCTCGCGTACCGGGTCCTCCAGCTCGCCCATCCGAGACTGCTCGCGGCGCAGGTAGAGGACCTGGACGGCGAAGTACTGCGGCGCCGTGACCCCCTCGGAGCGGATTCCGGAGGAGACGGCCGCCGCCGCCAGCTGCTCGGCCTCCTCCAAGCGCCCGTCGAGCAGCGCCCGCATCGCCTGCCACACGGCGGCGTTCCACAGGTACAGGGGCTGGCGCAGGCTCTCCGCACCGGCGCTGAACGCCTCGATCTGCACCTCCACCCCCTTGCGATCCCCGCGCTCGAGCAGGTCGACGACGAGCCAGGCGTGGCCCTGGAGGGTGAGCTCGAGGTCCCCTGCCTCGCGGGCGGCGCGCAGGAGCAGCGTTGAGTCGGCCAGCCGCCGCTCGAGGTTGCCCGGGCCCCAGTACGCCCGCCGGCGAGCGGCGGCGGCCAGGGCCATCGCCCGGGGATCGTCGAGCTCGGCGGCGATCTCGGTGGCCTCGAGGCTGAGCAGCTCCATCTGGTCGCGCCGGTCGGAGAAGTACAGGGCGCCGCACAGCCGCGAGAGCAGGCGCACGCGGGTCACCGTGCGCTCGTCCGCGGTCATCTCGGCCGCCTGCTCCAGCATCGCGATGAGCTCCTCATCGATGACGCCGGGGGCCTGGACGTAGCGGCGCGAGGCGCCGATGGCCGCGCGGGCCAGGGAGCCCTTGTCGCCCAGCTGAGCCGCCAGCGCCGCCGCCTCGCGGAACGTCGCCCAGGCCAGCGGCCGCTCGCCGCTGCGCACCTGGGCCTCCCCGAGCTCGAGCAGCAGGTCGCAGCGGCGCCGGAGCGCCGCGGGATCGGAGCGGTCGAGCACCTCGAGCGCCCGCGCGTAATGGGCCGCGGCCTCCTCGTTGGCCAGCATGGCTGTGGCCTGCTCCCCCGCCCGAAGGCCGTAGCGGATGGCCCGTTCGGCGTCCTCGGGCTCGGCGGCGCGCGTGAAGTGCAGGGCCAGGGCTCCGATCTGCGAGTCGTCGGGGTGGCTGGGAGCGGCTTCGAGCGACAGGCCCACACGGCGGTGGATGCGCGCGCGCCGGGGGGAGGACATGCCGCCGTACAGCGTCTCGCGAATGAGGGCGTGCGCGAACGAGTAGCGCCCCGGGTCCCCCGGCGCCTCATTCACCAGCCCAGCGTCCAGGGCATCCTCGAGCGCCGCCAAGAACCGGTCCTCGTCGAAGCCCAGCACGCGCTCGAGCAACCCGGCGTCGAAGTCGCGCCCGATCACCGCGGCCACCCGCAGCCACTCGATCGAGCCCGGCGCCAGGCGCTCGAGGCGCCGAGTGATGACGTCGCGGATGTCCTCGGGGAGCCCGACCCGCTCCAGGTCGCGGGCCCCTGCTTCGCCGGAGCGGACCCCGAAATCGCTCAGATGGCGGGCGATCTCCTCGATGAAGAACGGGTTGCCCTCGGACTCCCGGTACAGCGCCTGCATGAGCTCGAGCGATGGGGTGCCCCCCACCCGGAGCCGCACGAGCTCCATTGCCTCGGCCTCGCCCAGCCCGCCCACGTCCAGCTGCAACATCAGCCGCTCCCGGCGCAGCCCGGCCAGTGCCGCATCAAAGCCCTCGCTCCACTGGTCCACATCGCGGTAGGCGCCCGTGATCCACACCCGCCGGTTCTGCGGGGACCGGGCGAGATGGCGCAGCAACAGCAGCGTCGGGCGATCGGCCCACTGCAGGTCGTCGAGCACGATGAGCACCGGCGCCGCCGCCGAGATCTCGGCGAGCAGCCCCGCCACCGCCTCGAACAGGCGGTAGCGATCGGTTTCGGGGTCCCCAGGGTCCGGTTGGGGCAGCCCCGGGACACGGCGGCGCAACTCCGGGATGAGCCGGCCGATCTCCGCCCCGTACTCCCTCGCCGCTGATCGAAGCTCCTCCAGAGGCGCGCGCGAGACATAGTGGCCCAGGGCCTCCAGGAACGGCTGATAGGGGACGAGCGTTTCCTCGGGGGCGCGTCCCGCCAGGACGATCGCCCCCGAGGCGAAGGCGCGGACCGCGGTCTCGGCCAGCAGCCGTGTCTTGCCGATGCCCGGGTCGCCGGCGAGGAGCATCACGCGCTCGCCGTCCGTCGCCTTCCACCAGGCCGCGAGCTGCTGGAGCTCGGCCTCGCGCCCCACCATCTGTCCCGACGCCGCCGCGGCCAGCTCGGCCGGCACCTCGATCTCGATGGCGGAGGCGGCGGTGGGCGCCGGGCGTGCCGGCGGCGGGTTGAGCAGCCGCTCGTGTGCCTGGATGGCCTCGGGCGAGGGGGCGATGCCGAGCTCGTCGCGTAGGAGCGAACGCAGCTGCTCGAAGACGCGCAATCCCTCGGCAACGTTGCCCTGAGCCTCGAGCGCCGCCATCAGCAGGACATAGCCGGACTCCCGGTAGGGCTCGGAGTCGATCAGGGTGCGCGCGGCGCGCTCGACCGAGCCGAGCTGGGTGCCCCCGAGGCTGAGCCCGGCGCGGCCTATGACCTCAAGCGCCTGCAGGCGTGTATCGGCCAGCTCCTGGCGGCGGGGCTCCAGCCACACCGCCTGGGTGCCCGGGAGAAGCCCGCGGCTGGCGATGTTGAGCGGCACCTGGGCCAGAGCCCACGCGGCGCGCGCGTCGCCCGTCGCGAGCGCGCGCTGCGCCCGCCACACCTCGGTGGCGGCGGCCTCGACGTCGACCCAGGCCGGCTCGGGCAGCGCCAGCCCCAGCTCGTCGCGGCCGGAGACGATGTCGCGACCCAGGGCCGAGCGCAACCGCGAGAGCAGAGTGCGCATGGCGGCATCCTGGGATTGCGGAGCGGTGTCGGGCCACAGGGCGCCGATCAGCTCGTCGCGGCCCACCGGCCGGTCGCGGTTGAGCACCAGGTAGGCCAGCAGCAGGGGCACCTGTCTGCCGCGCAGAGACTGGACCAGCTCGACGCCATCCAGTTCCACCGAGAGACGCCCACATAGCTGGATCCTCGTCCTTTCACCCACGGGAACCAGTTCCGGCAACGTTGTGGAAACGTATCGCCAACGGCGAGATGGGAACGTTCCGGTCACCGTGGCCACCGGGGGCCACGGCCACCAGCAACCAACGGCGCAGCGTTTCCGGTACGCCGTGAGCCGGGGCGCAGACCGACGGGACCGATGACCGCAGTCAACAGACAGCGCAGCCGGATCGCCTATTGCGAGTGTGGGGCGCAACTGCAGGGCCGCACCGAGCACGAGCTGTTCGATGCGGCACAGGCTCACCTCGCCCATCACCATCCTGAGCTCTTGGGGGCAGTCGGGCTCGACGTGGTGGCGCAGATGGCCGAGGAACGTCCGGGGGCAACCAACGCCTGAAGCGGGCGGCGTGCAGACCGCCGCCCGCCAGGCGCCTGACCGTGCCCGCCGGATCGCCGGCCGCCGGCGCCTGAACGGGCCGCCAGCTCTTCTCGCAGGCCTGGGGTGCCTGCCACACCCTCGGTGCCTGCCACACCCTCAGCGGGCACAACGACCCGCGCCATCAGGGAGGCGATCTGCTCGGCTCTCGCGCCACCCGCCCCCAGATGCTCCAGCTCGCCGGGGAGATGCCCGTCCGCCACCCGCTCAGCCACACTCAGCTCGAGGCGGTGGTGTCTTCGTGATGTCGGCGCGTTCTCGCTGATCGCTGCGTGCGGGCACGACGCGAGCGCACGTCAACGACTGGCATAGAAGGAGTGGGGACGGGCCGCGGGGCCAGATCTTGACGTCTCACGTCGCACGCTCGGCCTTTTCAGACCGTGTGACGTGAGGAGTCAACATGACTCGCGATTCACGACACACACCCAGAAAACGGGCAGTGTGCGACGTAAGACGTCAACATTGCCGGCCACGCTTCGCCGCGGCCGCCTTCATTGCCGTCGTTGATGTGCGTCCACGTCGTGCCACAACGATCAGGTCACGCCGCCGACCCCGATGCCCCCTCGTCCCGCGCCTCGCGGTCAGGCCCCCGCGGGGACGAGCTCCCCGACGCCCGCCGGCGACCACGATGGCGTGGCCGATCGTGACCGCGGCGCCGCGCCTCGGGCGCTCAGCCGGCGCAGCGCCCCGTGGCGACCGCCGCCGACGCGGTCCGCGCCCGCCTCAGGTCGGCCCGCACGACCGCATCGGGCACGGCAAAGCCGCCCGACCGATCCGTGCCGGTCAGCGCGGCGAACACTGTGGCCACCACCCGGCCGCGAGCGTCGACCATCGGTCCTCCGGAGTTGCCGGGGCGAACCCGGCCGCGCAGCGCGGTGATGCTGCGCTGCACGTGGCCCTGGCCGTAGGCGTCCTGCGTGGCCACGGTCTCGGTCTGGCCCACCCGGCCCGGCTCGGCATCGAAGGCCCCGTCCAGCGGGTAGCCGAGGATCGCGGTAGCCGTCCCGGCCCGCGCCCCGGCCGCCATCGCCAGCGGCCGCAGCGTCAGGCCGGGCACCTGCAGGACGGCGACGTCGTTGCGGGGATCGAAGAGGAGCACGCGCGCGGGATGGCCGGGACCGACCCCGTCGATCTGGATCCGCGTGTCGGCCTCGCCGGCGACCACGTGCGCGTTGGTGATGACCAGCTCCGGCGCCACCACCCAGCCCGAGCCCTCCACCCCCAGGCCGCAGGCGGTCCCGAACACGCGGACGACGCTGTGGCGCGCGGCGCGCACGCCGGCGGTGGCGAGGACGCGCCGCGTAGGAGCAGGGACGTCGGGCGAGGGGCCGCGCACCGACGGCAGGGGGTCAAAGCGCGCCAGCGCGTTGAGGATGGGGCCCGAGGGCGGGAGGATGCGGTCGAGGGCACGCAGGATCGCCGAGTCCTGGATGTCGGAGCGCAGCGGCCGCGACGTTGATGCGTCCAGCGCCACCGCGCCGATGACCCAGGCGATCCCGAGGCCAACGCAGGCGGTGAGCGCGGCGCCGAGCAGACCGTCGACGGTGCGCAGGCCCGGGAGCCGCAGCGCGGAGCGGGCCCGGGTGCCGACCCCCTCCAGCCCACTGGCGAAGACCCCGCCGGCCAGCAGCGCTCCCAGGAGCCCGAACAGCGGAGCGTAGGGGGAGCGATCGCCCTGGCTGAGCAGCAGTGGCGCCAGGCGCGTGCCCAGGAAGGCGCCCACGGCAAAGCCCGCAAGCGAGAGGGCACCGACGATGAAGCCCTGCACGTAGCCGTAGAAGGCCAGCAGGACGGTGAAGCCGACGATCACCCAGTCGAGCGCGGACATCGGCCCAGGGTAAATGGTCGCCCCGCCTCGCCAATGCCGTTCAAGTCCGTGCAAAGCCGCGCCCCAATGGCACAATTGCGCGCGGCCATCTTCTACCGTGTGCGGGAAGGTGGCACAGAGCGGGGTGATCGTGGCGAGCAGACCGCGGCCGAGGGGACGGCGACGCAGGCGCCGGCTGCTGACGCGGGCGCTTCCCGTGGTCGTCCTGGCGGCGGCGGCGTTCGCCGCGGGCGCGCTGTGGGCGACCCAGCCCGGTCACGCCGAGCGGGCGATGGTCTCGCGCTACGTCACCGCCTGGGAGCGCACCGACTTCGCGCGCATGTACGCGCTGCTGGACCGCCCGTCGCGCGCCCAGCTCACCGAGCCGCGCTTCGCCCGCGCGCTGGAGCAAGCGGCCGAGACCGCGACCCTGAGCTCGCTGAGGCTGCTCAGGGTGGGCAGTCGTCAGGGCGACGCCATCGCCGTCCGCATGCGTGTGGGCACCAAGCTCTGGGGCGCGCTGACCGAGACCCTCCTGGTTCCGCTCAGCGGCACGGGATCTGACGCCCGTGTGCACTTCGCGGGCACCATCGTGTTTCCGGGCCTGCGTCCGGGGGAGCGCCTGCACCGCGTCATCTTCCTCCCGCCGCGAGCCTCGTTGCTGGCCAGCGACAGGACCCCGTTGGCCCAGGGCCCGCAGCGAACCTCGCCGATCCCCGACGTCGCCAACCAGATCGTCGGCACGGTCGGTCCCGTCCCGGCGGATCTGGCGGGGATGTATGCCGCCCGCGGCTATCCGCGTCACGCTCACGTGGGCCTCGACGGCCTCGAGCTCGTCTTCCAGCGCCGGCTCGCCGGCAGGGCCGGCGGCAAGCTCATGGGCGGGCGGCGCGTGATCGCCGCCGTCGCCCCGGTGGCGGGCACCCCCGTGCAGACGACGATCTCGCCGGGCATGGAGCGCGCGGCCGTCGCCGCCCTGGGCGGGCAGTACGGGGGCATCGTGGTCATGAACCCGCGGACAGGGGCGCTCCTGGCGCTGGCGGGCATTGCCGACTCCGCGCTGCAGCCGCCCGGCTCGACGATGAAGATCATCACCGCCACCGCGGCGCTGCAGGCGCACGTGGCCACGCTGAGCACCACCTTCCCCTACGCCACCTCGGCGACCATCGAGGGCTACCCGCTGCAGAACGCCAACGGCGAGGATTGCGGCGGCACGCTGCTCAACGCCTTCGCGGTGTCGTGCAACTCGGTCTTCGCCCCGCTGGGGGTCAAGGTCGGGGGCCGCCGGCTGGTGGCGATGGCCGAGCGCTTCGGCTTCAACCACCCCGCCTCGATCGTGGGCGCGGCCGAGAGCACGATCCCGTCAGCGCGCTCGATCGGGGATGACCTGGCCGTCGGCTCCTCGGCCATCGGCCAGGGCCTGGTGCAGACCACGCCACTCCAGATGACCGACGTCGCGGCGACGATCGCCATGGGCGGCCGCCGTCCCATCCCCACTCTGCTGGCCCACCAGCGCCCGCGCTTCGTCCGCGTCGTCAGCCCCAGGATCGCCCACCAGGTCCAGGAGATGATGGTCGCGGTCGTGCGCTACGGGACGGGCACGGCGGCGGCGATCCCCGGCGTGGTGGTGGCCGGCAAGACCGGCACCGCCGAGCTCAAGAACACCGTGGGCACGCCCAACAGCCCGCAGGCACCCGACCCCAAGAACACGGACGCGTGGTTCGTCGGGTACGCCCCGGTCGGCCACCCACGGTTCGTTGCCGGCGCGCTGTTCCCCAATCAGGGGGCCGGGGGCGCCGCGGCCGCGCCGCCGGTGCGCCAGGTGCTGGCCCAGGGGCTCGGCGGGTAGCCCGCGGGTAGGCTGAGCTAAGTGTCGTGAGTCGCTAATTCGGTGGCACGAATCAACGATTCACGCCACTAGCCGCTGTCGGCGGCGCCGACGACGCTCGGGTTAAGCGTCCCCTGGGTCCAGGCCGCCAGGGCGTGCCGGCCCGGCCCGAAGCCGACCGTCAGGTCGAGCGCGAACGTCGTCGAGGACAGCGTCACCGGCGCGCCGAAGGGCCGCCCGATCCCCGCCGCAACGGCGGCGACCGGCTTGCCGCCGCGCACCCACCCCACCAGCACCTGGCCGCTGGATCCGACCGCCAGCGCGGGCGACTGGGAGGAGTCGATCGCCCCGAGCGTGCGCAGCGCCCCGTACTGGCCCTTGGCGGGCCGGCCGGCGACCTGGGTCTGGCAGACGTCCTGGGGCGTGCACGATTCCCACGCCAGGGCCTGATCGCCGTCGACGTCGCCTGCGAAGGTCATCCCCGAGGCCAGCCGGTTGGCGGGCGAGATGTCGCGCACGGCGGCGTGGGGCGCGATATCCATCGCCCGGACCCGTGAGTGATAGCCGCCCTTCTTGTCGAACCAGCTCTCGATCCATGCTGCCGTCGCGCCGCCGCCGTGGTGAGTGGCGACGCCGAGCTCGTCGATGCGGTGCCCGACCGGGACCATGACCGCGGACCGGGGGCCGTGGGGCGCGCGTGTGCGGGACCCGGTGGCATAGGAGATGGCCCGGGGGGCGGCGGCGCCGGCGATGCCGTTGGCGGTGGTCCAGGCGACGATCGTGTTCTCGCCCCCCAGCCACGCGGCGGCGAGCGTCTCGGGCATCTGGCCGCCGCGGGTGAGCAGATGCTGGCCGGAGAAGCGGTTGGCCTTGACCGATTGCGCCACCCAGACGCCGCGCTCGGTGGCGACCGCCGCGAGCATCTGGCCGTCGTGCAGCGTCAGCAGCCGGCCCTGCGTCGCTCCGGTGAGGCCCCCGACGAGCGTATGGGCGCGCGCCACCCGTCCGCCGCCGCTCACCTGGACCGCCTGGGCGCTGCTACAGCAGGTCTGACCCGCGGGCGCCGCACCCGTGAGCAGCTCCAGCGAGCCGCCGTCGTAGGCGGCGGCCAGGACCTGCTGGGCGCCGGGGATGGGCACCGGATCGCGGGGAGCCCCATGGGCCGGCCGCAGCGTGACGTAGGCCTGCGAGACACCGGGCGTGTCGACGTCGCCGGAGCCGAAGGCCGCGGCGGCCGACCCGGACGCGGACACCGCCAGTGCCGGTCCGACCACGTCGAGCGTTCCCGGCTTGGCGAACTGAAAGGGGCGGCTCCACCTCGCCTGCGCCGCCGCCGGCAGGCCGACCGCTGGCAGCAACGCCAGCGCCGCCGCGGCGAGACCCCATCCCAATCCACGTCGTGCCGGCCGCGCGCGACGGCTCAAAGATTGAGCGAGATCGAGCCGAGCTTCTTGTCGCCGGCGCCGAGGATGAAGAGGGTCAGGGGCCGGTTGGAGTAGACGGAGTCGCTCACCTTGAACAGCAGGAGACCGCCCTGCGTCGGCCCCTCGCTCGCCACGGAGTTCGGGATCGGATAGGTCTCGAGCGGCGCCAGCTGCCGCGCGGTCCAGGCGAACTCGTTGACCTGCCGGTTCAGGGCGATCGGGCGGTACACGTTGCCCTGGGTGTCGACGACCTCGAAACTGCCGGTGGTCACCTGGGGATGCTCGGTCTGGTTCTTGGCCCACAGGAAGACGCCGTACCACAGATGGGTCGGCCCGATGCTCGGCGAGACCCCCGCCGGCAGGCCCTTGAGGTACTGGGAGTCCTCCACGCCGTACTGGTTGAGCTCCCGGGAGATCTGCAGCTGATAGGTGATGGGGCCCGCGTCCACGTAGCCGCCGTTGTTGTTGGCGTCGGCGGCGTCCTGCCCCGTGGCCTCGCCACCCGCCACATGCGCGTGGTGGTTTCCGCAGGCGGCGACACCGACGGCGAGCGCCAGCGCGCAGAAGGCGATCAGGATCCGGCGGAGGGTCACGGCGGCGGGAAGTCTAACGGCGCCCATGCCGTCAGCGAGCCTCCACCGACGCGCGGGTGCCCCGGTCGCGGCCCTCCTCGAGGATCGACCGCAACCGGCGCATCGCCTTGGCCGCCTTGCGGCGCGTCCACGAGCGCCCGCCCAGCGTCTCCATCAGCTTGTCGGAGATCTGCTGCGGCTCGGTCTCGAACGTGTACTGGACCTTGGTGGTCCCGCTCGGCCCCGGGGAGAGCGTGTAGGTGCCCAGCATCCGGATGCGGTTGTACTTGCCGCCGCGGCCACGCTCCACGATCCGGAACGGAGGCTGCATCTCGGCGAAGGTCACGTCGGCCCACGAGAAGCGCTGCATCGGCGCCTTGATGCGAAAGCGGGCCCCGGCGCCGGGCCCATAGCCGTCGACCCGGAGCAGCCGCCAGTCCACGAGGTAATGGTCGGTGAACTCGGCGTGGTTGGCGATGTCGGCCAGGTACTCGTAGACCTGCTCACGTGGCTTGGCGATCGTCGTCGAGACGGTGAAGGGCTCCACGTATGCGCACTTTACGGCCCGGAGCGCTCAGGCGGCGGTGCGCTGATCGGTGATCCGCATCGTGTGCCCGAACTCGGGCCCGTGGACGACGCGGCTCTCGATCGGTGCCTCGCGCTGTCGCTCGCGGCACAGCTCGCAGGCGATGGTCCCCGACCCGTAGACGTAGACGCGCTCGCCCACCAGCGGCGTGCGGTGGCAGCAGGTGCACCGCTCCGATCCGGCCAGGCGCTCGTCGAGGCCACGGCGCAGGAGCGCGAGCTCCAGGTCGAGCATGTCGCGCAGCGTCGGCATGGCCTGGTGTTCGGGCCGCCGTGCGCCGTTCCTCCCGGCAAGAAATATGTGAGCGCTCGCCTACAGCCCAGACGGCGGTTTCGCTGAAACACCGGGGGGCGGATGGACGAAAAGCTGATAACCGGTTTTGGGAATGCCGGCCAGGGCAGGCTAAAATGGCGCCGAGCTCCCTCAGAGCTTCACGCAGCCTTGAGACCCCCTAGTGCGGAACTGCCGGAGCCCGTAGTGAGGAGACGGCCATGAAAGCTTGGATGACTGGCAGTGTCGCTGGAACCGGGACGTTCCGGTGCACCGACTGTGACTTTCCGGTATCGCTCGACGCGGCCGACGAGCTGCCCGCGTGCCCCAGCTGCGGCGGGACCGAGTTCGTCCGCGCCTCCCTGTTCACCACCTCCCAGCATGCGGTGGTGGATCTCGCCCCCGAGGTGGACGACCGCGCCTGGCTGGAGGAGCTCCGCCACGGCCTCGAGGATCCCGGGCAGTACATCGCCTACCACTCCGGAGCCGATGTCGTGGCCTACGCGCTCACCCGCGAGTGGACCCGGATCGGGCGCAGCCTCGCGGCCGACATCCGCTTCGACGATCCCACCGTCAGCCGCCGTCACGCTCTCATCGTGCGCCAGCCCGATGGGCTCCGGGTCCTCGATGACCGCAGCCTCAACGGTGTGTTCGTCAACGGAGAGCGCGTGGAATGGAGCACGCTGGCCGATGGCGACGAGGTCGTGATCGGCCGCCACCACCTCCATTTCATCGATGTCCCGATCGTCTCCGGAATGCGCTTCGGCCGTGCTTCGGAGAGCGGCACGAACGCGCCGGCCACCTGATCGCGGCAGGCGCAGTGGCTGCCCTATAGTCGCGGGCGGATGTCGCCCGTCACGATCGCGGTGCTGTCCCAGAAAGGGGGCACCGGCAAGACAACCACGGTCCGGACCCTGACCGACGTCTTCCGCCGCGTCGGGCTGTCCGTGCTGGCCGTCGACCTCGACCCGCAGGGCAACCTGTCGGACTATCTCGACGTCGATCCCGACGCCTCGCCCACGATCGGAGACGTGCTGTCAGGGCGCGCCAAGGCCGGCGATGCCGTCCACGGCGGGATCATCCCCGCCAATCTCGGGCTGGCGGAGTCCGAGCTGGCTCTGGGCGGCAAGATGGGCCGCGAGCTGACGCTCAAGAAGGCGCTGCGCGAGGTCGCCGACGACCACGACGTCATCCTCATCGATTGTCCCCCGGCGCTGGGGCTGCTCACCGTCAACGCGCTGGTCGCCTCCCACTACGCGCTGCTCTCGGCGGAGGCGCAGTACTTCGCCCTGCAGGGCGTCGAGCAGGCGCTGGAGGTCATCGAGCTGGCCCGCGACAGCCTCAACCCGGATCTCGAATGGCTCGGGGTGGTGCTCAACATCGCCGATATGCGCACCCGCCACTCCCGAGAGGCCTTCGACTCCCTGCGCGAGCACTTCGGCGACAAGCTCATCGAGACGACGATCCGCTCCTCCATCGCTTACGCGGAATCCGCGGAGCGCGCAGTCTCGATCCTTGACTACCGGCCCGACCTGGCCGTGGACTACCTGGACGTGGCCGACGAGCTGCTCAAGCGCCTGGCGCTCGACCACGCCCGCGCGCGGGTGGCCACGCTCAGGCGCGAGCTGGCGCCGCCGGCCGAGGCGCGCGCCTCCTGACGACGCACAGTCTTAATCCCCATCTCACACAAAGATGGGAAGACTTCCGGCCGTGACAACCGAGTCCGCGGCAGTCTCGCCGGGCCGTGCCCGCCCCACCCCCGTGCTCGTCCTGGGCGTGCTGGGCATCCTGACGTTCGCGCTCATCCCGATCCGGATCAACACGGTCTACAGCGGACTCCCCGCTCATCCGCTGTTCCTGCACGTGCCGGTGATCCTCATCCCCATCGTCGGCGTCGCGGCGCTGATCCTGGCGGCGCGGCCGGCCTGGTTTGAGCGCCACGGGGTGTGGGTCACCCTCGTCGCGGTGGTGGCGCTGGCGTCTCTGAATGTGACGATGGGCGCGGGCAAGGCCCTGCGAGCCGACCTCGGCGTGCCGCTCGCCGGCTTCGGCGGGGGTGGTCCGGCGGAGCTCATCGCGCGCCATGAGCATGCCGCCGACCTGCTGCGGATCTTCACCATCCTGTTGACCGCGGTGCTGATCGTGTCGCTGGCCCTGCTGCGCAAGGACTCAGGGCGGCCGGTGACCGGGATCGGGTTCGTGGACGGGCTGGTGGTGCGGATGCGGTCGAGATCGGTGCTGCTGGTGCTGGCCCGAGCGGCCATGGCAGTACTGGCTGTGCTGTGTCTGTACTTCGTGTTCCACACCGGGGATCTCGGGGCCAAGGCGGTGTGGCGGGGCCGGGCGCACACGGGCGGCTTCATTGGGCCTCCCGGGGGCGGCGGGGTGGGGAGCCTGTTCGGGAGCGGTGGTTAGAGCTCGCGGACGTCGGCGCCGTGGGACTCGAACGGGGCTCTCAGGACCTGGGCCCAGCCGTCGGCGGCGCGCTTGAGACGCTCCATGACCGGGCCGGTCTGGTCGAGCGTGCACCAGACCAGGACGGTGGGACCGGCGCCCGAGATGGTGGCCCCGAGGGCGCCGTAGTCGCGGGCGTCGCTGAGCAGGGCGGCGGACCGGGGGTAGAGGTGGGCCCGGTGGGGCTGATGCAGGCGGTCTCGCAGGCCGGCCGCGATGAGGTCCCAGTCGGCACCGGCCAGACCGAGGGTGAGCGTGGCGGCGGCGGCGACGTTGAACACCGCGTCCTGCAGCGCGACGGTGGGCGGCAGCGCCGCCCGCGCCTCGGTGGTCCGGACGGCCGCGTCGGGGATGACGAGCACGGCCTCGAGCCCCATCGGCGCCTCGAGCCGGTGGGCCGCTTCGGCCTGGCAGATGACGAAGCCGCCGTCGATGGCGGCAGAGACGTTGTCGGGGTGGCCCTCGAGCTCGATGGCCAGGCGGCGGATGTCGGCATCGAGCTCGAACAGATGGTCGGCGGCGGTGAGGCCGGCGACGATGGCGGCGGCGCTGGACCCCAGCCCGCCGGTGAGGGGGATGGCAGAGGCGATGTGGAACTCGAAGGCGTCTGCCGGGTGCAGTCGCTCGAAGGCGCGGACGATGAGGTTGGAGCGGTCGGTGGGGACGTCAAGGCCGGTGTGGACGGCGAAGCTGCCGGTCTCTGAGACCTCCAGCTCCAGATGCAGCCCGAGCGCGGCGGCCATCACGTCGAAGCCGGGGCCGAGGTTGGCGGTGGACGCGGGGACCCGCACCACCCGGCGCCGGCCGAGCGTCATGGGCGGGATCGGGAGCGACGGTCGACCGACGCGAATACCGCGCGCTCGAGCGCAGCGAACTCCGGGGCGCACGGGACCACCGCCCCCACCTGCGAGAGGGCGGTCTGGGGGTCCTTGAGACCATTGCCCGTCAGCACGCAGGCGACCCGCCGGGCGTCGCCCGGGCCGAAGGCGAGCAGGCCGGCGACACTGGCCGCCGAGGCCGGCTCGCAGAAGATGCCTTCGTCGGCGGCGAGGATCCGGTAGGCGGAGAGGATCTGCTCGTCGGTGACCGCGTTGACCGCTCCGCCGGAGGAGGTCATGGCGCTCATGGCGTCCTCCCAGCGCGCCGGATTGCCGATGCGGATGGCGCTGGCCACCGTCTCGGGGTGCTCGACGGGATGGCCGTGGACCAGCGGTGCCGCGCCGGCGGCCTGGAAGCCCAGCATCCGCGGCCGGCAGCCGGTGTCGCTGAAGCCGCGCCAGTACGCGGTGATGTTGCCGGCGTTGCCGACGGGGATGCAGAGCGCGTCCAGTTCGGAGTCGAGCTCCTCGGCGATCTCGTAGGCGGCGGTCTTCTGGCCCTCCATCCGGAACTCGTTGACCGAGTTGACCAGCGAGATCGGGTGGGTGGCCGAGAGCTGGCGCACGAGCTTGAGCGCGACGTCGAAGTTGCCGTTGAGGGCGATGACCCGAGCGCCGTGCATGAGGGCCTGGGCGAGCTTGCCGGTGGCGATCTTGCCGTCGGGCACGATCACCGCGCACCGGAGGCCGGCCCGCGCGGCGTAGGCGGCGGCGCTCGCGGCGGTGTTGCCGGTGGACGCGCAGACGATCGCCTCTGCGCCCTCGCGCACCGCCGCCGACACCGCGCAGGTCATCCCGCGGTCCTTGAACGAGCCGGTGGGGTTGAGCCCCTCGAGCTTGCACCACACCTCGGCGCCGACGCGCTCGGACAGCCGCGGGGCGAGGACGAGCGGGGTGCTGCCCTCGCCCAGCGAGACGACAGGGTCGTCGACCTCGAAGGGAAGGCGCTCGCGATAGCGCTCGATCAGTCCGTTCATCGCGGCCGAGGATGCCAGACGCCGCGCTGAGGACCGTTACTGGACGTCGAGAACGACCTTGCCGGTGGCGCCGCGCTGGTCGAGCAGGACCAGCGCGTCGGCGGCGTTCTCCAGCGCGAACCGCGCGCCGACGATCGGCTTGATGTCGCCGGCCTCGATCATGCCCTCGATCTCCCGGCCGATGCGCTCGGTGCGCTCGGGCCACCCGAGCACCGAGGCGCCCCAGCCGGCGCCGATGACCTCGGTGTTGTTGAGCAGCAGGCGGTTGACTCGGACCTCGGGGATGGACCCACCGGTGAAGCCCACCACCACCGCGCGCCCGAACTCCCGCAGCGAGCGCAGGCTGTCGGTGAACCGGTCCCCGCCCACGGGGTCCAGCACGACGTCGGCGCCCCCGTCGGTGAGGGCTTTGACCTCGTCCTTCCAGGGGCCGTCTGAGCGGACCACCTCGTCGGCGCCCGCGCGGCGGGCCACGGCCTCCTTGGCGTCGCTGGAGACCACGCCGATGGTCCTGGCCCCGTGCGCCCTGGCGACCTGGAGGCACGCCGTCCCCACCCCGCCGGCGGCGCCGTGGACGACCACCGTCTCGCCCTCGGCCAGCCGCCCGCGGCCGATGAGCGCGAAGTAGGCGGTGTGGTAGTTGAGGACGAGCGCGGCGCCGTCGGCGTAGTCCCAGTCGTCGGGGATCTTGAAGGTGAAGTACGTGGGCGCGACGGCGACCTGCGCCCACGCCCCCAGCATGCAGAACGCGGCCACCCGATCCCCCGGCCTGAGGTTGGTGTCGCCGCGACCATGGACCTCGCGCACGATGCCCCCGACCTCGCTGCCCGGAACGAACGGGAGATCGGGCTTCATCTGATATTCGCCGCGGGTCTGCAGGAGCTCCGGGAACGAGACGCCGGCCGCCTTGACCTCGACGACGACGCCCCCGCCGGGCGTCATCGGATGCTCGTGCGGCGGCTCGGGAAGGTCGTCTCTGAGCTTCAGCGCGGTGGTGGGACCGGAGAGGTCGGTGATCTGGACGCCGCGCATGTGCGCGGTGATCCTATTGGGTGAGCATCTCCCCGAGGTCCGCGAGGACGGCCCCGGGCTCCTCGTGCAGCCGGCGATAGGTGATCCGAAGGACGCGCCAACCGCGCTTCTGCAGCTCGGCGTCGCGCCGGCGGTCGTTCTCGAAGGCCTCGCGGGTGGCATGAAACGCAAAACCGTCGATCTCGACGATCACCTTCTGCTGCGGCCACACGAAGTCCACCAGGACGCCGTGGACGAGGACGTTGGCCCGGGGCAGGGGGATCTCGGAGTGCCGGATGAGCTCCAGGAACTGCTCCTCCAGCGCTGACTGGGTCCACGCCGGGTCCCCGGTGAGCTGCGCCAGGGCCGCGCCGAGCGGCTTGAGTCCCCTGCGACCGGGGCTGTGGTCGATGACGAGCCGCAGCCGTCGGAGATCGAGGAGGTCGCGCCTCTCGGCGGCCTCGAGAGCCGCGCTGAGCTGGCGGGGCGTCGCCTGCTCGGCGTAGTCGAGGTAGGTGCGCTCCAGGGAGGTGACGGGGATGTGGTCGATTTCGGTGCGTCCATCCCGGGCGATGCGGCTGATGTGGGTGCGGATGCCCTCGTGGCGGCGATGGGTGGGCGCGGTGACGTCGATCGCCCCCTGTGGCAGCGGCCGGAGGTCGTGGAGCGCAGCGGCAGCGTGGTGGGAAATGACGGCTTCCGGGCCGCAGGCGAGGACGGCGGCCATCCAGCGGCCGCGATACGTCAGGACGCGGTGGCCGACGGCAAAGACACCACGATGAAGGGGCAGCAGATATCCGCGAGCGAGCGCTTTGTCCACCGTCCACCGGGCCATCCCGCGTTCCTGCAGCTGCCGGCGAGCGACGACGCCGTATTGGCGCTCTGCGAGGGCCACGATCAGGGGTGATGCGTCTTTGCCGTCACTATGGCGGCCAACATCCATCACCCCGAGGGTCGCAAAGATTACGTGACGTGTGTGTCACGAAATCAAACGTTTGCGTCACACGAACTCTTCTTCGATGACGCGGATCGCGCGCGGCGGCGCGCGCATCGCCGACAACGCCCCGATCTCCGCCATCGCCGCGAAGAACCGCGACTCCAGGACCGGATGGACCACCATCACCAGCCGCGCCTGGTCCTCCAGGCCCTTCTGGACGACGGATTTGACGGAGACGTCCTGCTCGGCCAGCACGTGGGCCACGCGGGCCAGCACCCCGGGCTCGTCGGCGACCTCGAGGTAGAGGTAGAAGGACGACATCACGTCGGAGACGATGCGCAGCGACTCGGTGGCGGGCGGCGTCGAGGCGGGCGGGATCATCGCGGAGATGACGTCGCCGAGCACGGCGCTTGCTGTCTGCGGACCCCCGGCCCCCGGGCCGCTCATCGTGATCTCGGTGATGGCCTCGGACTCGACGGTCACGGCGTTGAAGGGGCCGTTGACGCTCGCCAGCGGGTGGCCGGGATAGAGGAACGCCGGGTAGACGGTCACCGACAGCCCGTCGGCCCCGACCCGCTCCGCGGTGCCGATGAGCTTGAGCCCCAGCCCGAGGTCGCGGGCGTACTCGAGGTCGTCGGGCCGGATGTGCTCGATGCCCTCGTAGCGGACCTGGTCGATGTGCACCGGGGTCTCGAAGGCCAGACGGGCGAGGATGGCCATCTTGGCCGCCGCGTCCTTGCCGTTGACGTCCTCGGTGGGGTCAGCCTCGGCGTACCCCAGCCGCTGGGCCTCGGCCAACGCGTCGGCGAAGGTCTCCCCCGTGCGCGCCATCTCGGTGAGGATGAAGTTGGTGGTCCCGTTGACGATGCCGTGCACGCGGTCGATGGTGGCGCCGGCCAGAGACTCCTGCAGGACCCGGATCACGGGCACGACGCCGGCCACCGCGCCCTCGAAGCGCAACTGCACGCCGCGGACGCGCGCCTCCTCCCACAGCTCTTCGCCGTGGTGAGAGAGCAGCTGCTTGTTGGCGGTGACCACGTGCTTGCCGGCGCGGATCGCGGTCAGCAGGTACTCGCGCGCGGGCTCCAGCCCTCCGATCAGCTCCACCACCAGGTCCGAGCTCTCGAGGATCTCCGTGAAGGAGCCCCGGCTGCGGGTGAGGACGCCCGACAGCTCGGGCCGGAGTCCGGTGATGCGGGCGATCCGGTCGGCGTGCCGGGGCAGCAGGTCGGCGAAGGCGCCCCCCACGGTGCCGTGCCCCAACAGCCCGACCCGAAACGGCTTCTCAGCCTCCGCGGCCACGGCTCAGCCCACGTCCCGGCTCATCAGATCGGCGTAGGTCTCGCGGCGAACGACCACGCGGGCGTCGGCGTCACGCACCATCACCACGGGCGGTCGCGGCACCCCGTTGTAGTTGTTGGCCATGGCGTATCCGTAGGCGCCGGTGGCCGGCGTGGCCACCACGTCGCCCGGCGCGGGCGAGGGCAGGCCGACGTCGCGCACGATCACGTCCCCGGACTCGCAGTGCTTGCCCGCAATGTGGCAGATCGTGTCACCCGCGGCCAGCGGCCGGTCGGCGACGAGGGCGTCGTAGCGGGCGCCGTACATCATCGGGCGCAGGTTGTCCGACATGCCGCCGTCCACGGCGACCCACGTCGAGACGTTGCGCTTGACCGTCTGGACCGTGTACAGCGTCACCGTGGAATTGGCCACCAGGGCGCGGCCGGGCTCGAGCAGCAGGCGCTTGCCGGGGCCCAACTCCGCGTGGACGGTGTCCACGATCGCCTCCACCCACTGCTCGGGGCTCGGCGGACGCTGGTCGGGCAGATAGGCGGCCGCCAGGCCGCCCCCGAGGTTGTAGACCGGGAAGTCGCCGAGTCCGGCGATGGCGCGGATGGCGGCCCGGAAGGGCTCGAGCTCGAACAGCTGGGACCCGATGTGGAAGTGCAGCCCGACCAGGTTCAGGCGGCGGTGGCCATGGAGCGCGGCGATGGCCTCGTGCGCCTGGTCGAGCGAGAAGCCGAACTTCGAGTCCGCCTGACCGGTGGAGATCGCGTGGTGGGTGTCCCCCGAGACCCCGGGGGTCACCCGAAGCAGCACGTCCTGGCGGGTGGGCGGGACGGTTTCTGCGGCGATCGCGGCCAGTCGGTCGATCTCGTGGCGGGAGTCGAGCACGATGTGGCCCACGCCGGCAGCCAGCGCCTCGCGCAGCTCCACGTCGGACTTGGCGTTGCCGTGCATGTAGGTGCGCCCGGCGTCGAAGCCCGCGCTGAGCGCGAGCGCGAGCTCTCCCCCGGAGGCCACGTCGCAGGCCAGCCCCTCGTCGGCGAGCACGCGGGAGACGGCGGTGCACGGGAAGGCCTTGGAGGCGAAGAGCACGTCGCAGTCGCGATGGCGGGTGGCCAGGGCGTCGGCAAAGGCGCGGGCCCGGGCGCGCAGGTCGTCCTCGACGACCACATAGACGGGGGTCCCGAACTCGCGGGCCAGCGCCACGGCGTCGCAGCCGCCCAGCTCGAGGTGGCCGCGCTCGTTGACGCGGCTGCCCAGCGGATAGACGTGCGAAAGCGAGGACGTCGTGGCACTCACAGGAGTCACCCCCTGAAAGATATGGTCTTGCGCCTGCGCACCGTCACCCCACTGCTTCCCGCCGACACCGGCGTCGCCGACGGACTGGCCTACACGCTCTGGCTTCCGCCGCCGCCGGGGCCGCCCGCGCGCGCCGGCGTGGTGGTCCTGCACGGCGCCGACTCCGGCAAGGAGAGCCACCACGACTTCGCCCGGGCCGCGGTGGCGCTGGGGCTGGCGGCCGTCTGCTTTGACCAGCGCGGCCACGGGGAGAGCGCCGGCGCGCTGGGCGGCGGCGTCCTCGATGACGTGGCCACGGTCGCGGCGCGGCTGCGCGTGGCGCTGGGCGACCCCGAAGCGCCGGTGGCCGTGCGCGGCTCGAGCATGGGCGGGTATCTGGCGATCCTCGCGGCCCCGGTGGTGCGGGCCGGCGCCGTGGTGGCGATCTGCCCCGCCGGCGCCGAGGGGCTGCGGCGCGGGCTGCGGGACGGCCGCTTCGGCTTCGCCGCCGACACCGAGGCGCTGGCGGCGTTCCTGGACGAACATGACCTCACGCAGGCCGCCAGGTCCTTGACGGTGCCGCTCCTGCTCCTGCACGCCGAGGGCGACGAGCGGGTACCGATCGCGCAGTCGCGCGAGCTGGCCGAGGTCCTGACGGTCCCCGAGAGCCGGCTGATCGCGGTGCCCGGCGGGCATCACCGCTCGATCCAGCACGACGAGGAGCTGCAGGCGGTGAGCCTGCGCTTCATCCTGCGGGCGCTGGGGCTGGCGCGCGCCGCGCGCTGAGAGGGAGGGCTAGTTGCGCCCGTGGCGCGGGGCGCTGTAGCCGCGCGCACCCGCGGGGGCCGCCGCCGGGGGGGTGGGCCGGCTGCCGTACCCATGCCCGGCCTCGTCATCCCCGCCGGCCTGGCTGGAGATCACGTTGGAGACCGTGTGGCTGAGGCCGACGCCGATCCCGTGGGAGGCGCCTGAGGAGACGCTGGGACCGGCGCCCGAAGAGACGCTGGGGCCGGCGCCCGAGGAGACGCCGGTGCGGGAGATCACCGGGGTCGACGACGCCGTGCCGTTCGAAGAGCTGCTGGTGCCCGTGGACCCGACCGAGGAGACGCTGCCCACGACCTTGATGCTGGATCCCGAGGAGCCCGACCCGGTGCCGGCCGGCGGGCCGGAGGGATGGCTCGCGCCGGCGCCCGGGCCCGTCACGGTGCCCGAGCCGCCGACCACGGTGGTGACCGTGCCCACGGGGTTGCTCGAACCGGAGGTCCCGCTGCCCGATCCGGTGCTGACGACCGGGACGGGGACCGAGGCCACCGGCGTGGGAGTTGTCGGCGAGGGGGTCGTGGTGCCCGACCCAGTGGTGCCGCCGGAGGTGGGCTTGGACGCTCCGGTGCCGGGCTTGGGCTTGCTCGCCACCGGCCGCGAGATGGACGCGGGGCTGGGGGCGCGGTGGGTGACGTGGGTGGCGGCCGAACGGCGGCCGCCCCCCGGCGTCGCCTTGGCGGCCACGGTGGTGGCGTGGGCGGTTCCGCGCGCGGCGGCGTGCGGCTTGACCACGGCGACGGCGGCCAGACCCCGCGACGTGGAGCGCGAGCCCGCCTTCGGATGCGCGGTCAGCGTCTGGGTCGCCGGGGAGCCGATGGCGCCCAGCTTGGGCCAGCCGTTGAAGGCCACCACGGCGCTGCCGAGCACGAACAGCATCGAGGCGGCGAGCACCAGAGTTCCCGCAGTTCCCAGGCCGGCGAGGTAGGCACGAGTTGCTCGCACAGGTCTCTCATCGGCGACTCGCGCCAAACCTTGAATACGACGTTCGGCCAGAACTCATCGATTTCGTTCAAGCTCGGCTTAAGGCGTCTGCCAACATTGTCTGGCGCTATGCCCGCTCCCAAGTCATTCGGTCGCGATCGCGGTCTTCAGATCCGGATGCTGGCCACGGCGTTCCTGCTGGGGCTCATCTACATCGTCCTGATCGCGGTGCTCATCGCCGCCGGCGCGGGAGCGGTCACGGTGGCCGTCATCGCCGGCGCGCTGTTCTTGGTCCAGTACTTCACGGCCGACAAGCTGGCCCTGACCTCGATGGGCGCGCGGCAGGTCACCGCCGCGGAGGCGCCCGAACTGGTGGGGACGATCGAGCGCCTGTGCATCCAGGCCAACCTGCCGATGCCCAAGGTGGCGATCGCGGAGACGCCGATGCCCAATGCGTTCGCCGTGGGCCGCTCCCCCAGCAGCGCCACCGTCTGCGCCACCACGGGACTGCTGGCGCTGCTCAGCCCCGCCGAGCTGGAGGGGGTGATGGCTCACGAGCTGACCCACGTCGCCAACCACGACGTCATGTACATGACGATCGCCAGCTTCTTCGCCTCGATCGCAGCCTTCATCGTGCAGTTCGGGTTCTTCTTCGGAGGCGGGTTCGGCGGCGGCGGCGGCGACTCCGACGACAACAATCCGAGCTTCGCCGTCGTGGTCCTCGTCTCCGGCCTGGTGTACGTGATCTCCTACCTGCTTCTGCAGGCGCTCTCGCGCTACCGCGAGTTCGCCGCCGACCGGGGCTCGGCGATCATCACGGGCCGGCCCAGCGCGCTCAGCTCCGCGCTGCTGAAGATCAGCGCCAACATGGAACAGATCCCCCAGCGCGACCTGCGGGCCGCGTCGGCCGAGCTGGCGGCGTTCTACATCTTCCCGCCCAAGGTCAAGCAGTCCGTGGCCACCCTGTTCTCGACGCACCCCCCGCTCGAGGCCCGCCTGGAGGCGCTGGCCCGCTACGAGTCACAGCTGCAGGGCACCGCCGCCCGGTGAGCCGCCGCCGATGGGCCTCCTGGACATCCTGACGGGCCGGCGCAAGCTGGCCCAGCCGGCGGAGGATCGCCTGTTCGCCATCAGCACCGCGTACGTGACTTTCGAGACGTCGCTGGGCATCACCACGCGCGGGGGCGCCGCCATCGTCTTCCAGAGCCTGGCCACCGCGGATTTCACCTCCATCGTCAAGGACATGGAGGAGGTGGTGCGCGCCACCGCGTCAGACAGCGCGACCAGCGTGGAGACCTCGGTGGACAGCTTTGGCTTCAGCTGGCTGATCGTCAAAGGCCAGGACTTCGACAGCCTGGTGGTGAGCATCAACGCGGTCTCGACCGCGCTGGAGGGCGGAGGCTACGGCGACCGGCTGCTGTGCGCCGTTTTCGCCTTCCAGGACGAGAGCCGCCGCCCGCTGTACTGGATCTACAACTACAAGCGGGGGTTCTTCTCCCCGTTTGTCCCCATCGGCCCTCAGCAGCGCGACAACGAGCGGGAGTTGGTGCTCAAGGCCCAGGCCGGCAACGAGCTGCCGATCGAGCCTGAGCTCAGCCGCTGGTTTCCCCTGTGGGGGATCCCGGTCTGACGGGTGTAAGGTCTTCGTCGGAGATCTGCCGCCCGGGTGAGTTGGTGCCGGGCGGTGCGCTACGCTCCGAGCCTTGGGTGACTGCGCCTTAAGCAGAGCCTAACCTTCTTGCAGCGCCCGCCTGGGGCGTACGCGTGCCATTCGGAACGGACAAGGAGACACCTTGCGCATCTTGATTCTCGGTGGAGACGGCTTCTGCGGTTGGCCGACATCGCTGCACCTCTCGGCCTCTGGACACGACGTCGCCATCGTGGACAACCTCGCGCGTCGCAAGGCCGACGTGGAGCTCGAGGCCGATTCCCTGACGCCGATCAAGCCCATCGGCACCCGCCTGGAGACCTGGCGCGAGCTGACCGGCCGCGAGATCCCCTTCCACCGCTTCAACGTCGCCGAGAACTACCGGGTCATGCTGGACCTCCTGCTGGAATGGCGGCCCGAGGCGATCGTGCACTTCGCCGAGCAGCGCGCCGCGCCGTACTCGATGAAGAGTCCATGGCACAAGCGCTACACGGTCAACAACAACGTCAACGCCACCCACAACCTCCTGACCGCCCTGGTCGAGGCGGAGCTCGACGCCCACGTCGTGCACCTGGGGACGATGGGCGTCTACGGCTACGGCACCGCCGGCGTGAAGATCCCGGAGGGCTACCTGCGCGTCCGCATCGACACCGACGAGGGCACGGAGGTCGAGCAGGAGATCCTGTATCCGGTCAACCCGGGCAGCGTCTACCACATGACCAAGACCCAGGATCAGCTCCTCTTCGCGTTCTACAACAAGAACGACGGCGTCCGGGTCACCGACCTGCACCAGGGGATCGTGTGGGGCACCCAGACGGCGGAGACGCGCCTGGACGAGCGCCTCATCAACCGCTTCGACTACGACGGCGACTACGGCACGGTGCTCAACCGCTTCCTCATGCAGGCCGCCATCGGCTACCCGCTCACGGTCCACGGCACCGGCGGTCAGACCCGCGCCTTCATCCACATCCAGGACACGGTCCGCTGTATCCAGCTGGCCATCGAGAACGCCCCCGAGCCCGGTGACCGGGTCCGGGTCTTCAACCAGATGACCGAGTGCCATCGGGTCCGCGACCTGGCCAAGCTCGTCTCCAGCCTCACCGGCGCCGAGATCGACTACGTCGACAACCCGCGCAAGGAGGCGGCGGAGAACGAGCTGTTCGTGGAGAACGGGCAGCTGCTGGACCTCGGGCTGGACCCGATCCGCCTCCAGGATGACCTCCTCAGCGAGGTGACGGAGATCGCCCGCCACTACGCGGACCGCTGCGATCGCACGAAGATCCCGTCCAGCTCGAGGTGGATCCAGCACCGCGCCGAGACGGTCCCGGCCGGGTCGGCCTCCGCCTAGCGGACACCCGCGCTCGCCGCTCACGCCCCCACCGCCGATCGTCCTCAATCGTCGCGCCGCCACGCGGCCGACGATCACGGGCGTCGAACGTTGGACGGCCGAGGTCATCGGCCGTCTGGTCGCGCTCGCACCTGAGCGCTACGTCGTCGTCGCGCCCCGGCCGCGGGCGCGCGGGCGCGCGCTCGCCCAATCCTGGGAGCAGCTCGCCCTCCCCCTCCGCGCCGGGCGATTGCGCGCCGCGCTCGTGTTCTCCCCGGCCAACCTGGCCCCGCTGCTGTGGCCCCGCAACGTCATCGTGATGCACGACGCCGCCGTGTTGCGCGAGCCGGAGGCCTACTCCCGGACCTACCGCGCCTGGCACGCCGGCGCTGGGCTGGCGTGCGCGCGGCGGGCCATCCAGGTCGTCACCGTCTCAGAGTTCAGCCGCCGCGAGCTGGTCGATCTTGCGGGCCTGGATCCGGGACGCGTCAGCGTGATCCCCGGGGGGGTCGACGCTCGCTTCACGCCCGCGGCTGACGCGGCGCGGGCGGCGCGGCGTCTCGGCCTCGATCGCCCGTATGTGTTGAGCATCGCCACCGCCGATCGCCGCAAGAACGTCGCCGGGCTCGCCCCCGTGGCCGCCGCGCTGGCGCAGGAGGACATCGAGCTCGTGTGGGCGGGCGACCGGCGACCGTACTTCCAGGCCGCGGCGGGCGCATCGGGCGTGCGCAGCCTGGGCTACGTCGCCGACGCCGACCTGCCCGGCCTGTACGCCGGCGCGCGGGCATTCGTGCTGCCATCCCGGTACGAGGGCTTCGGCCTCACCTGCCTGGAAGCGATGGCCTGCGGCACGCCGGTCGTCGCCTCCGACCGGGCGGCGCTGCCCGAGACCTGCGGGGGTGCCGCCCTGCTCGTCGATCCCGAGGACCCGGAGGCCCTGAGCGCGGCGGTGATGCGGGCCGCCACCGACGAGACGGCGCGCGCGCGCCTGCAGGAGCGGGGACGGCGTCGCGCTGCCGAGTTCAGCTGGGACCGGACAGCCGCGCGCGTGGACGAGTTGCTCGCGCGTGTGACCGCGGCCGCGCGCTAGCCCGGGATCAGCCCCTCACCCTGGAACTCCACCTTGGCCTCCTCCAGCGAGAAGTCGGGCGGGGGCAGGATGATGTCGGAGCCGACGAGCTCGTCCTCGGGGACCGGGCGCCCATGGGTGCGGACGTAATCCAGCAGACGTCCGAACACGTCGCGGAAGGCCTGCTCGTCGTTGGCCTCGCAGCTGGCGACGGCCCGGTTGTCGAGCTCGTTCAGCGCCGCGGCGTCGTCATCGGAGACCTCGTATTGGCCCTCGGTGGCGATGCGGACGATCACTGCGCCTGCTCTTGGCCGGCGCCCGCGCCCTCGCCTCCGGTCGTCTGTGCGCCCGCTCCCAGCTCGCCCCTGGCGGGGCTGCCGGTGCCGAGCTCGGCCTTCATCTTGGCCAGCTCGGAGTCCACCTCGGTGGAGCTCGACAGAGCCTTGAGCTGGCGGTCGATGTCGTCCTCCCCCGAACCGAGCTGGGTCAGGTCCTCGAACGTGCCGGCGGCCTCGAGCTCCTGGACGGCGTCGGCGCGCGCCCGCATGTTCTCGGTCTTGTCGAGCGCCCGCTGCATGGCCAGGCCAACATCGGCCATCTCGTCGCCCACGCCCGTGGCGGCCTCCGAGATCCGTACCTGCGCCTCGGCGGCCGAGTACTGGGCCTTGATGACCTCCTTCTTGGAGCGGAACTGCTCGATCTTGGAGCGCAGCTTCTGCTCGGAGGCGGTCATCTGCTCCTGCTGGGTCTCGAGCTGGGAGATCTGCGAGTCGAGCGACTGCAGCTCGGTCTGCAGCGCCGACTTGCGCTCCAGGGCGGTGCGGGCGAGTTCCTCGTTGCCGGCGGCCAGGGCCTGGCGGGCCTGTGTGTCCAGCTTCACCACCTGCTGCTGGTACTTCTCCTCCTGAAGCTGGAGGCGCTTCTTCGAGGTGACGACGTCCGCGATCCCCTTCTTGACGTTCTGGAGCAGCTCGATCTGCTTCTGGTAGCTGTACTCCAGCGTCTCTGACGGATCCTCGGCCCGGTCGAGCAGCTTCGAGATCTTGGCTTTGACGACGGTGGACATGCGCCCGGAAAGGCCCGGCATCGCATCCTCCTTGGCGAGTTCTTTACTGGCGTTACCAAGCGTAGTCGGTCCGGGCGCGACGTTCCGTCTCGTGGGGCGGCGCGCGGGCGGGAGGCGGGCGGGATTAGGATCATCTCGATGGACGCCAAGCCCGTAGCAGACTCCCGCGCGGTGATCACCCACCTGATGGGGGTCACCGACGCCAACAACCGCGGCAACATCCACGGCGGGACGATCATGAAGCTCGCCGACGAGGCGGCGGCGCTGGCCGCGATCAAGCACTCACGTCAGCGCGTGGTCACCGTCGGCATGGACCGGATGGTCTTCCTGGTGCCGATCTACGTCGGCGAGCTCGTCACCTTCCGGGCGACGGTCAACGCCGCCTGGCGGACGTCGATGGAGGTCGGCGTCCGCGTGGAGGCCGAGAACCCGATGACGGGCAGCCGCCGCCACACCAACACCGCCTACCTGGCGATGGTGGCGCTCGACGAGGGCGGCGACCCGGCGTCCATCCCTCCGCTGGTCGCCATCACGCCCACCGAGAGCCGTCGCATGCGCGAGGCGGAGCTGCGCCGCACCAACCGGCTCGCCGAGCGCGAGGAGATCGTCGCCCGCCGCGCCCAGGAGGCGCTCCAGGACGCCCGCAACGCCGACGAGCAGCCAGCTGATGACGCAGCGCCGGCCGGCTGACCCCTGATCGAGGTCAGCCGGCGGGCGCTGGCCCTCCGAGTCGGCGGCTGCTCAGAGGTCGGAGGGGTGGCGGGCCAGGTAGCCGCCGGTGCCGGTCATGACGGGGCGCCAGCGCGGCCCCGTGCCGGGGGCCGGGTTGGGGTCGCCCTCCCGGGAGGTGTCCAGGCGGACGCCCGCGATCTCGACGAACGCGTGGCCCGGGTTGGTGTAGACGGTGATCCACTGGCCACGCCCGCGGTCGCCCCAGCTCTCGAACTCGCTGGAGTCCATCGAGGTCTTCAGCAGGCCCGCGGCGTGCAGGACGTACCCGACCGAGCCCGAGCAGTCATAGGCGGAGTCCTTCCACTTGCCGTGGCCGCCGCCGACGGCGTAGGGCTTGGTGCGGATCTGGTTCCCCGCCCAGATCGCCTTCTTGACCTGCATCGGCGCAAAGGCCGGGGCGTAGGCCACGCCCTTGACGATCTTGGCGGCGTAACCGGGGGTGGTGGGTTGCGCCGGCGTGCTCGGCGGCGCGATGGGATTGCCCACGCCCGCCCCGCCGGTCGCGGCGGTCTGAACGGTCGGGGGGGCGCCCGTCCCGCCGGGGACGGCCGCGGAGGCCGAGGACGCGCCGATGAGTGCAAGCAGCGCCAGGCCAGGGATCAAGAGTCGTTGTAGCGGCAAATCTCTCTCTTTCGTGAGCCGGCGGGGTTAGCTGTCGGGCTGGCGCTAAAAGAGCCTGCGCCTCCCGCGGATCCACCGCGGGATTAGCCCCAAGGGACATCTGATGGGTCCCCCGCTCCGCGGATGTGACTGTGGCCCGCGGATTAGGCGAGCGGCAATATACCGATTCGGTGCGTCGGAGTCATGCCCGTCGACTCGGCGCCCCATCGGCCATGTGCCGCCCCTGTCTCTGCCATAGGTCGGCCGGCTCGCGCCTGGGCTTGAGTCCGGCCGGCGCCGCGCGCCCCGGTCGCTCGGTAACGTGCGCGCGCATGCGAGCCCGGCTGATGCACGCCCGTGCAGGGCGTGCCCGTCCACGCCTCACGCTGGCCGCCGCCGCCGGGCTTGTCGCTCTGGCGGTGGCCGGCTGCGGCGGCGGCGGCCCTAAGTCGCTGCGGTCCTCCAGCGTGTCCACCGTCACCGTGGGGATCCCGTCAAAGGCCCCGCAGGCGGCCCAGAAGCTCGGCTTCCCCGTCCTGGCCACCAAGAACACCACACGGGTGGCCGGCGCCGATCCGGTCGCCGACGCCGCCGGAGTGGCGCTGGCCGTCTATCCGTCGGCGGCCCCCGGGACCCATCCGGCCACCGTCGCCCTGGCCCCCAGCGACGACTGGGCCGCCGCGATCGCCGCCTCGGTGCTGATGGCACCACCCCTCCACGCGCCGGTGCTCCTGTCGGCCAGCGGCTCGATGCCCACCGCCACCGCGGACGCGCTCAAGACCCTCGCCCCCACCGGGTCCGGCGCCGTCAGCGGCGCTCAGGTGATCCGCGTCGGCCCCGTTTCGGCCGTGCCGGGCAGGAAGACCGCGGCCATCAAGGGCACCGACCCCTACGCCCTGGCGGCGGGCATCGACCGCTTCATCAGCGCGGTGGCCGGACGGCCCAGCACCGACGTGATGATCGCGTCCACGAGCCGGCCCGCCTACGCCATGCCGGCCGCGGGGTGGGCGGCGGAGAGCGGCAACCCCGTGCTGTTCGTCAGCGCCTCGGGCGTCCCGGCTGCCACACGGCAGGCGCTCCAGGCCCATCAGAACGGGCACATCTACGTGCTGGGACCGCCCAGCGTGATCTCCAACGCCGTGATGAAGCAGCTGGCCCGGTATGGGACGGTCAAGCGCGTCGGCGGCTCGGATCCGGCGTCCAGCTCGGTGGCCTTCGCCACCTATCGCGATCCGGCCTGCCCCGTTGGTCAACCCTGCGCCCACGTCCCCAACAGCTTCGGATGGGCGCTGCGCAGCCCCGGTCACGGCTACGTCCTGCTCAACGCCGCGCGGCCGCTGGACGCCGCCGCGGCGGCCGCCCTCTCGGGCAGCGGCGACTACGGTCCCGACCTGCTGGTAACCGATCCGTCTACCCTTCCGAAAAGCGTGCTCAATTACTTCCTGGACTACGCGACGCCCGGCTTCACCGAGGAGGGCCCGACCGCGGCCGTGTACAACCACGGCTGGATGATCGGGGACCAGAGCGCGATCTCCGTGTCGGTGCAGGCCGAGGTGGACCGGCTCCTGGAAGCCGTGCCCCAGAGCAGCAAATGAGCCAGTCCGAGCACCCTGACCGGCTCGCGGCCGGCCACGAGACCACCGTGGAGGACGTACGCCAGCTCATGGGCGCCTCGACGCCCCATTTCGCACTGCAGCTGCGCGAGCGCATCCGCAACCTCATCAAGGGCCTGCCGGATGGTCACCCGGCGCGCGTGGAGGGCGAGCGCGAGATCGCGCGCCTGGACCGGATCGCGTTCGCCGGTGAGACGCGGGGTCATCAGGCCGAATCGGGCCTGGCGCCCCTGCCCAGCGTCGGCCACGACGGACCCGAAGCCTCGGCACCGGCCTAGCGACGGCCCGGGCGCAATAGCCCCGATGCAGGCGGCCAGGCCACGATGTCGAACCCTGGCTACCGTTAACACGGTCCAGACATGAGCGAACAGCGTTCCGTATCAGTCATCGGTCTCGGCCGCGTCGGTCTGCCCCTGGCGCTCTGCTTCGCCGATCGGGGCCTGCGCGTGCTGGGCGTCGACCACGACCCGGCGATCCTGAACTCGCTGCGCGCCGGACGGATGCCGTTCATGGAGGCCGGGACCCAGGAGCTGCTCGAGCGGGTCCAGAGCGCGGGGCGCCTGGAGCTCTTCGATCGCGCCGCCGACGCCGCGCGCGCCGACGACATCGTCATCACCATCGGGACCCCCTCCTTCTCCCACGTCGAGTCCGACCTGCGCCAGGTGCGCGCCGCGGTGGACGACCTGCTGCCGCTGCTGCGCCCCGCCCACGCGCTCATCCTCCGCTCCACCATCGCGCCCGGGACGACCGACTTCGTCGCCGGCTATCTGGAGAAGCGCCGCGGCTTGCGCGTTGGCGAGGACGTGTTCGTCGCCCACGCCCCCGAGCGCATCGCCGCCGGAAAGTTCCTCCAGGAGATCACCTCGCTGCCGTGCATCATCGGCGGCGTCGGAGACAGCTCCACCGAGCACGCCGCCAACCTGTTCAGCGTGTTCGGCGCGCCGATCGTCAAGACGACACCGGTGCAGGCCGAGCTGGCCAAGATCTGGACCAACATCCTGCGCTACGCCACCTTCGCGCTCCCCAACCTGCTGATGATGGACTGCGAGAGCTACGGGGCCAACGTCTTCGAGGTCATCGACCTCATCAACCGCGACTACCCGCGCGGCGGGATCGCGATGCCGGGCATGACCGCCGGGACCTGCCTGCGCAAGGACTTCGCGTTCTCCGAGGAGCGCTCGCACGCTCCGGGCATGCTGCTGGCCGTCTCCCGCGTCAATGAGGGCGTCCCGCTGTTTCTCGTGGAGGGCGTCAAGCGCCGGATCGGCAGCCTCTCCTCGCGCAAGGTGGCCGTGCTGGGCCTGACGTTCAAGCGTGACACCGACGACGAGCGCGATTCCCTGTCGCCCAAGCTCATCCGCATGCTCGAGCGCGAGCTGGCCGACGTCGCGGTGTGCGATCCCCGTGCCGCCACGCCCACCCAATCGCTGTCGGAGGCGGTGCGCGACGCCGACGTGGTGATCGTGGCCACCAATCACTCGGAGTTCGAGGATCCCGAGACGCTGCGCCAGATCCGCGCCGTGGCCTCCGACGACTGCCTGCTCGTCGATCCGTGGAACAGCCTGGGGACGGGGCAGGTGTTCGTGTTCGCCACCGAGACCTCGGCGCTGCTCTCGGGCTCGGCCGGCGTCGACGCGTCGCCGGACGCCGCCCACTGATGCCCCGCGTGCTGGTCACGGGCGGTGCCGGCACGATCGGCTCGGCTGTCGTGCGCCGTCTGCTCCGCGACCCCGAGTTCGAGGTGCGCGTGGCCGATCATCGCCCCGCCCCGGCCTGGACGCGGGAGGGCTGCGAGCTTCACGAAGGCGACCTGCGCGACGTCGAGGTGGCCCGCGCGGCCCTCGCCGGCTGCTCGCACGTCATCCACCTGGCGGCGATCGTCGGCGGCATCGCCAACTTCCACAAGCTTCCGTTCACGCTCACCGAGGTCAACAATGCCCTCACCGGCGCTGTCGTCCATGCCGCCGTCGAGCAGGAGGTGACGCGCTTCACCTACGTGTCCTCGTCGATGGTGTTCGAGCGGGCCACGGAGTTCCCCACCGCCGAGACCCATCTGGGCTCCTGTCCGCCACCCCACTCGGCCTACGGCTTCTCCAAGCTGGCGGGCGAGGTCTACACCCGGGCCGCCCACGATCAGCACGGCCTGCGCTACACGATCTGCCGGCCCTTCAACGCGTACGGCCCCGGGGAACTGCCCGACCCCGACGAGCCGGGGATCGCCCATGCCGTGCCAGACCTCATCGCCAAGGTGCTGTCGGGCCAGCGGCCGCTTCAGATCTTCGGATCCGGAGAGCAGACCCGCACGCTGACCCATGTGGACGACATCGCCGATGGCATCGTCACGGCGATGGCCTCGCCCGCGGGCGAGAACGAGGACTTCAACATCTCGGCCTCCGAGGAGCACACCGTCGCGGAGATCGCCGCGCTCATCTGGGCGGCCTGCGGTGAGGATCCCGAGCAGCTGACGTTCGAGCACCTCCCGAGCTTCGAGGTGGACGTCCAGCGGCGCTGGCCCTCGGTGGACAAGGCCCGGGTGGTCCTGGGCTGGGAGTCCCGCATCGACCTTCGCGACGGCCTGGCCGGCACCGTGGCCTGGTTGCGGGAGCAGGGCGCCCCGGCCCCGGCGCCGTGAGCGCGATCCCACGGGAGGCGGCCGTCGGCTTTGAGCGCGGCGCCGCCGACTACGAGCGCGGGCGTCCCGGCTACCCCGACGCCGCCGTCGCGCTGCTGGCCCGCGAGCTCGGCATCGGGCCGGGCCGCGTTGTCGTCGACCTGGCCGCGGGCACGGGCAAGCTGACGCGCTCGCTGGTCGGGCTCGGGGCCGAGCTGGTGGCGGTCGAGCCGGTGGCCGGCATGCGCGAGCAGCTGATGCGCGCCGTGCCGGGGGTCGAGGTCATCGCGGGCACCGCCGAGCGCCTGCCCCTGGCCGACGGGGCCGTGAACGCCGTGCTCGTGGCCCAGGCCTTTCACTGGTTCGACATCCCGGCCGCGGCGGCCGAGATCCACCGCGTGCTGGCGGCCGGCGGCGGGCTGGGGGTGATGCGCAACGAGTGGGACGAGTCGGTGGCCTGGATCGCCCGGATGCGGGCCCTGATCGCCGAGCACGCGGGCCAGCCCCCCCGGCGCCACGCCCAGCACTGGCGCGGCCCGCTCGAGGCGACCGGCCTGTTCACGCCGCTCGCCGAGGCGACGTTCCCCAACCCCGCTCGGGTCTCGCTGGACACGCTGCTGGCGCGCGTGGCCTCACTCAGCTACGTCGCGTTGCTCGAGAGCGACGCGCGGCGCGCGCTGCTCGACGCCGTGGCGAGGCTGGTGCGCGACCGGCAGCTCCTCGGCCGTGACGGCAGGCTCGACACGCCGTACCGCACCGACGCCGCGTGGTGCCGGCGCCGCGACGGGTGACCGGCGACCTGCGCGACGCTCTGGCCGGCGACCGTGCCATCCGCCGACGCGCCGCGCGCGAGGCGGTTCCGATCCCCGGCGGGCTGGCGCTGAGGCATCCGGAGCTCGACGACGTCCACTACCTCAACGTGGTGCTCCTGGACAGCGGTCCGGGGCAGCCGGACCCGGCCGCCGTCGAGGGGCTGGCCGACCGCTGGCTGGGCGACCTCGGGCATCGTCATGTCGTCTTCGATGACGAGCCGGCGGGCGAGCGTGCCGCGGCCGCGTTGGCCGGCACCGGCTGGGAGCGGAGCCGGACCTCGTTCATGGTGTTCGGCGGCGATCCCGCGGGGGCGGATGACCCGCGCGCCCGCCCGATCTCCGAGACCGAGATGCAAGCCCTGCAGCTCGAGGGGCTGCGCCATGAGGCGCCCGGCGTCGACGCGCGCACAGGCCTGGTCGACCGCCTGGTGGCGACCCAGATGGCGCTGCGCCAGGCGACGCCCTCGCGCTGCTTCGGCGCCGGCGGTCGCGGTGAGCGTCTGGCGTCGATGTGCACCCTCTTTCTCGACGAGGACGTCCACGGCCGGCGCGTGGCCACCGTGGAGGAGGTGGGCACGCTCCCGCCTGCGCGGGGCCGCGGCCTGGCCCGCGCCGTCGTCCTGGCGGCGGTCGCGCACGCCGGCGCCTGGGGCGCCGACCTCATCGTCGTCCCCGCCGACGCCGACGACTGGCCCCAGCTCATGTACGCGCGGCTGGGCTTTGAGCCGGTGGGGCGCCAGGTCGCCCTCACGCGTCGCCTGCGCCAGCGGGTGGGTGGGTCCGATTCCGTGGCAGGCGCCCGGTAGCCTCGGCGGGGCGATGGATACCTCAGGCACCGCCAGCACCCCCAGCACCCCCAGCACCGAGGCGATTCCCGACAGCAGCTTCCCGGGTCCCTATCCGGTCGGGTCCTACGCGGCCCAGCTGCGCCGCCGCCTGCAGGAGTTCGCTCGGGTCCAGCTGGTCGGCGAGGTGTGGGGCGTCCGCATGAGCCGCGTGCGCGTGTACTTCGAACTGCGCGACGCGCGCGGCGCGCTGCCGTGCTCGATGTGGCGTGACGACTTCGACCGCCTGGGCGTGACGCTGGGGGACGGCATGCGGATCGTGGTCGGCGGCGGGTGCGACTACTACCCGGGCAGCTCGGCCTCCTCCCCCACCTTCAGCTTCGCCGTCACCGAGCTGCGCCTGGCCGGCGAGGGCGACCTGCTCGTGGCGCTCGAGCGGCTGCGCCGGCGGCTGCACGCCGAGGGGCTGTTCGAGCCTCAGAAGCGCCTGGAGCTCGCCTCGCTGCCTCGGACGATCGGAGTGGTCACCGGCGAGCGCGGCAAGGCGCGCGACGACGTGCTGGCCGGGCTGCGGCGCCGGGGCTGGAGCGGCCGGCTCGTCTGGGCGTTCGTGCCCGTCCAGGACCGTCACGCGGCGCCGCGGATCGCGGGGGCGCTGCGCGAGCTGGCAGGCACGCCGGAGGTCGACGTGGTGATCGTGGCCCGGGGCGGTGGCTCGCTGGCCGATCTGTTCGCCTTCTGCGACGAGGCGCTGTGCCGGACGGTGGCGCTGCTGCGGGTGCCGGTGATCTCCTCGGTGGGCCATCACACCGATCGGACGCTGATCGACGATGTGGCGGCCGTGTGCTGCTCGACGCCCACCCATGCCGCCGAGGCGGCGGTCCCGGTCGATTGCCTGGCCGCGCGCCGCGCGCTGGCCGAGAGCGCCGCCCGCCTGCGCGACCATGGCCGCCGGGGCATCCTGGTGCGGGCGCGCACCCTGGCCCAGCTCTCGCGGGCACCGGCGCAGCACGTCGAGCGCCATCGCGGCCGGCTGCACCAGCTGCTGCGCGAGCTGCGAGCCTCCGCGCGCCGCCAGGCCGAGGGCGGCCGGGAGCGGGCCACCCGCCACGCCACGGTGCTCGAGCGCACCGCCGCCCGCGCCGCCGACGGCGACCGCACCCGGCGGGGCCGGGAGCTGGAGCGGCTGGGCTTGGCCCTGGCGGCCCACGACCCGCAGCGCACGATGGCGCGCGGCTACGCGCTGGTGCAGGACCGCGCCGGCCTGGCGCTGGGCTCGGCGCAGGCCGCCCGCGCGGCGCGGGACCTGACGCTGCGCTTCCATGACGGCGCCGTGGCGGCCGAGGTCGCCGGCGAGGAGGAGACTGAGTGGGCACGTCACGAGGAGACCCATCGATGACCGGGGCACGCACGTACGAATCGGCCGTGAGCCGGGTGGAGGAGATCATCCGCCGCCTGGACTCCGGCGAGGCCGGGCTGCGCGAAACCCTGGACCTCGTGCGCGAGGGCCGGGAGTTGGTGGAGTACTGCGCCGGCGAACTGGACGCCGTGAGCCAGGGGCTGGAGGAGCTGCGACTCGAGGAGCTCGTGGCCCGCCTGGAACCCGGCTCGGCGGCCCCGGGCGCGCGATGACCACCTTCGATCGGCTCGCCGACCTCCCGCTGGAGGTCGAGGGGTACACCCTGGAGGGGCTGCGGGCGCAGGTGTCCAGCGGCTTTGAGCGCCTGTCGACGGTGGTGCACCTCCACGGCGCCGGGACCGAGGGCCTCGGCGAGGACGTGGTCTATGACGCCGAGGACCAGGTGGCCCTCCAGAAGGCCGGACCGGTGCTCTCCCTGTCGGGCCGCTATGCCCTGGGCGAGTTCTGCGAGCTCGTCGACGGCCTGGACCTGTTCGAAGTGGAGCCACAGCGCGGGGAGGTGTCCCGGCTGTACCGGCGCTGGACCTTTCATAGCGCCGCGCTGGACCTGGCGCTGCGCCAGGCGGGCCGGCCTCTGCATGCGGTGCTCGGCCGCGAGGCGCGCCCGCTGACCTTCGTGGTGTCGCTGCGCCTCGGCGAACCGCCGTCCTTTGCGCCCATCGAGAGCCGGCTCGCCCATTACCCGACCTTGCGCTTCAAGCTCGACGCCACCCCCTCGTGGACGCCGGAGCTGATCGCGGCGCTGGTCGCCTCCGGCGCCGTGGACTCCATCGACTTCAAGGCGCTGTATCACGGCACGATCGTCGACCAACCGCCCGACCCGGTGCTCTATGCCCGCGTCGTCGAGGCCTTCCCGGAGGCCTGGCTGGAGGATCCCGACGTCGTCACCGCGGGGACGGCGGCGGCGCTGGCCGACGCCCACGACCGGATCACCTGGGACGCTCCGATCCACTCGATCGCCGACATCGAGGCGCTGCCGTTCGCTCCCCGCATGGTCAATCTCAAGCCGTCGCGCATCGGCGGGCTCCAGAGGCTGTGCGACACCTACGACTACTGCGCCGAGCACGGCATCGGGGCCTACGGCGGCGGCCAGTTCGAGCTGGGACCGGGCCGCGGGCAGGCGCAGTACCTGGCCTCGCTGTTTCATCCCGACACGCCCAACGACCTGGCGCCCACTGACTACAACGAGAACGACCCGCCGCCGGGGCTGCCCTCCAGCCCGCTGCCGGTGGCCGTCCACGACATGGGCTTTCGCTGGGCGTAGCGCCAGGGCCTCGGACGCGCCGACTCAGCTGAGGTCGAGCAGGAGCTTGCCCTGCACGCGGCGGTCGACCAGACGCTGGAAGGCCTCGTTGACCTGGTCAAGCGGGAGAACCGAGTCGATGCGGACCTTGAGCTCCCCTGTGCGCACCGCCTCCAGGGCGGCCTGGAGGCCGGGCCGGCGCTCCTGCGGCGTGAGGATCGTGCCGCCGTACCCGAGCAGCGTGAGCATCTTGCGGTACAGGACCCGCATGTTGAGGGTGACGTCGGCGCCGGCCGAGACGCCCAGCGAGACGATTCGGCCGCGAGGGGCCATGGCCTCCACCGAGGCGGCCACGAATCCGTCGCCGAGCACATCGAAGACCACGGTGGGCGCGAAGTCCACGAGGGCGGCGTGAAGATCCGCGGGGCCACCGACGATCGCCCGGGCGGCGCCCTCGGCGGTGATGGCCTGCGCCTTGGCCTGTGAGCCGGTCTGCCCCCAGACCGTGGCGCCGGCTGCGCAGGCCAGGGAGACGATCATGCTCCCCACGCCGCCGGAGGCTCCCAGGACCAGGACGCGGTCCTCGGCGGTGACCCGCGCCAGGTCTCGCACGCAGTTGAGCGCGGTGAGCCCGGCGATCCCCATGGCCGCCGCATGCCGGGCATGCACGCCGTCGGGCACCTCGACCACCGCCGCACGCGGCACGACCGCGGCCTGGGCCCAGACGCCGTCACGAACGAAGCCGAGCCCCTCGCCGGCCACGAGCACCAGGCGGCCGTCCACCTCGCCGGCCGCCTCGCCGCCGAGCGTGCGCGGGCGCACCGCGTCGGGGTTGACCTGACCCTCGGCGTTGTAGCGGTCGATCGGGTTCACGCCCCCGAAGTGCAGGTCGACGCGCACCTCGTCGGGGCCGGGCGCGGGCAGCGGCACCTCCTCGATGCGCAGGGGCTGCCCCGGCTCCACGAGCCGGGCGGCGCGGGCGGTGTCGGCGGAGGAGATCACGGGCGAAGGCGGGGGCGGTTCTACCAGCTTTCTTGCCTGGCCGCATGATCCCCAACCACTGAACAGTCCCGTACTCTTGACGGCGCCACGGGCCCACGGACGGCCGTCGGACCGGCCCTGGGCACACCTCGAACCAGGAGATCCCTTGCACGAAAGACTCGCCATCGCCGGCTCCGGCACGATCGCTGCCGGGCTCGCCGCCGCCGCTGCCGCCCACGGAGACGTTCTGCTCTGGGCGCGCTCCATCGCCTCCGCGGACCGGGTCCGGGGAGCCGTCGCCAAGCACTGCGACAAGCTCCCCGAGCTCAACGGCTGCGCCGACCGCGTACGGGTCGTGGCGGATCTCGACGAGCTGGCGCAGGCCAGCTTCCTGGTCGAGGCCGTGGTCGAGGATCCGGACCACAAGAGCGCGCTGCTGGCCGAGCTGGCCTCGCACACCGGCCCAGACGAGATCCTGGCCACCACCACCTCATCGTTGTCCATCGCCGGGCTGGCCCAGGCCAGCGGCCATCCCGACCGGTTCGTTGGACTGCACGTGTTCAACCCCGTCCCGCGCATGGAGCTCGTGGAGCTGGCCTTCGGTCCCCAGACGCGCGGAGACGTGCGACAGCGCGCCCGAACCCTGTGCGAGGACCTGGGCAAGACGCCGGTGGAGGTCCCCGACACACCGGGGTTCGTGGTCAACCGCCTGCTCTTCCCCTACCTGTTCAGCGCCGTGGACTTCATGACCCGGACCGGGATGGACCCCGCCGACGTGGACCGCTGCATGACGCTCGGCGCCGGCATGCCGATGGGCCCCATCGCGCTCCTGGACTTCGTCGGTCTCGACGTCTCCAAGGCGATCGGCGAGGAGATCGGAGCGGCGGTGCCGGCGCGCCTGGGCGAGCTGGTACAGAGCGGCGCCCTCGGCCGCAAGACCCGCCGTGGTTTCTACGACTACGACTAATTATTAAGGCTGCGTTCAGGTGCGCAGCCCACTATTCATGGCGCGACGTACCTCATAGCAGCACCTCCTCCCCAGAAGCACGAGACCGGCCCGTCCCCAGCGGGCCGGTTTCTTTTTGTCTGGAGGGCGGGTCGCGGCCCCAGGCTCCAAGGGGGCGAAGCCGGCCCCTGAGGGCCGGCTTCATCTCTCCTCTCAACCGCCGGATTCTCACACCGGACGGCCCGTTGCCCGGCAATGTAACGAACGGCGCGAGTCCGCGCATCGCCAAATGTGATTGTGGGCACACATGTCCGGGGCCGGGCGGCGACCGGAATCCGCGATCAGGCCGGTGTCGTCTCGGCGGCAGGCGCCTTGCGGCGGCGGATGCGCACCGCCTCGATGCGGTTCTCGCGCACCGACTCGACGCGGATCGAGTACCCGTCGGCGGTGACCTGGTCGCCCCGCTTGGGCAGGCGGCCGAGCTGTGCGAAGACGAAGCCGCCGACGGAGTTGTAGGCGTCGGTGTCGACCGGGAGGTGCAGGCCATAGTCCTCGAGGTCGGACACCGGGACGTGTCCGCGCACGAACCACTCGCCGCTGGCCAGGCGCCGCACGGCGCCTCCGGCCGGATCGGTCTCATCGGAGATCTCGCCGACGACCTCCTCGATGATGTCCTCGGTGGTGACGATGCCGCTGGTGCGTCCGTACTCGTCGACGACGATGGCCATCTCGGTGCGCTCGCGCTGCAGGTCGGCGAGCAGATCGTCGAGCGGCTTGGTCTCGGGGACGATCGGGGCCGCGCGGACGAGCTTGTCGAAGTGGGCCTCGTAGCCCTCGTTCATCATCAGCTTGACCAGCTGGTTGACGTGGACGATTCCCTTGACCCGGTCCTGGTTCTCGTCCTCGGTGACGACCAGGCGCGAGTGGCCGGTGGAGACGCAGCGACGCAGCGCGTCCTGGACGGTCTCGGACAGGTCGACGGTGACCACGGCCGGGATCGGCGTCATCACCTGCCGGGCCTCCTGCTCGTGCAGGTGAAACACGCCGGTCAGCATGTTGGCCTCCCCGGCGTCGAGGCTGCCGCCGCTGGAGGACTCGGCGATGATCCGCTTGATCTCGTCGGGCGTGCCGCCCTCGGGCTCGGCCTCGGGATCGGTGCCCGTGAGTCGCAGAAGCGAGTAGGACGCCGAGTTGAGGACGTAGATGAAGGGCGTGAACAGCACCCGGCACATGTGCAGCGGCCGCGCGATCCGCCGCGCCAGGTCCTCAGCGTGCTGGATCGTGTAGAGCTTGGGCGCGATCTCGCCGATGATGCTCTGGGCCACCGTGATCAGCAGGTAGGAGATGACCACCGAGATCACCACGGCGGCGCCATGGCCGAGCGGCCCGCCGAGCAGCGGCTCGAACAGATGCGCGATCGCGGGCTCGCCCAGGGCGCCGATGCCGATCGAGGCCATCGTGATCCCGACCTGACAGGCGGAGATGTAGTCGCCGATGTCCTCCATCTCCGACAGGGCCAGCCGGGCCCCGCGCAGGCCCTCGTCCGCCATCTCCTGCAGCCGCGCCTTGCGGGAGCGCACGAGCGAGTACTCCGCGATCACGAAGAACGCGTTGACCACGACCAGGAGCCCGGTCAAGATGATGAAGAGGGCGGTCACGGACCGCCGCGCGTCATCGGGCCCGCCGTCCGGGTGGCGCGCTGCGTCGGCGCGCTGCTACTTCGAGGTCGGTCGTCGTCGTTCATTCAGCGACGCGTCCAACGGTAGCAGCAGGCCCCGCCGGCATCGAGGGGGTTCGAGCGCCGCCGCGGGGCCGGGCCCAGCGGCGGAGGCGTCCCGTTGGTGTTGGCCTCGTGACCACACCGGTGACGGAGGCCTCGGCCGGCTACCCGTCGAGGCCGTCGAAGCGTCCGGCCATCGTGAAGTCCATCTCGGTCAACCCGCCCGCCGCGTGGTTGGTCAGCAACAGCTTCACCTTGTTCCAGCCGTGGAGGAAGATGTCCGGGTGGTGGTTGGCCTCCTCGGCGACCTCCGCCACGCGGTTGACGAACGCCACGGCCTCGTTGAAGTCCTCAAACCGCCATTCGCGGACGATCTCGTCCCCCTCGCGCTCCCAGGCCAAACGCCGTAGCCTTGAGCCGACTTCGTCCTCGCTGAGCACCTCTGCCATGTCCTCTCCTTTTTTGCTTCCGTTCAGCCTGCCACGGGCGCCAACCCGGCAAACCTGAGCATGCGCATCGTCAGCCTCGTTCCGTCCGCCACCGAGATGCTGTTCGCGCTGGGTCTCGGCGATGAGGTCGTCGGCGTCACGCACGAGTGCGACTATCCGGCGGAGGCCCGGGAACTGCCGAAGATCACTCGCGACCTCCTGCCGCGCGGGCTGAGCGCCGCGGAGATCGACGCCGCCGTCAAGGAGCGCACGCTCGCCGGCGAGTCGATCTATGAGCTCGACGCGGAGACGCTCCACGAGCTCGAGCCGGACCTGATCGTCACCCAGGCGCTCTGCTCGGTCTGCGCCGTCTCCTATGACGACGTGCGGGCGGTGGCCGAAGAGATCGACACCCAGCCGATGGTGATCTCCCTCGACCCCCGCACCATCGGGGAGGTGCTCGGCGACGCGCGCACGCTCGCGCAGGCGACCGACGCCAAGGACGCCGCCGTGGACCTCGTGCAGGAGGCCTCGGCGCGGATCGACCGCATCCGGTTGCTCACCCGGGGGGCGCGGCGCCCGCGCGTGGCGGCGCTGGAATGGCTGGATCCGCCCTTCGCAGCCGGCCACTGGACCCCGCAGCTCATCGAGTACGCGGGCGGCGAGGACGTCCTGGGCTTCGCCGGTGAGAACTCCGAGCAGCGCAGCTGGGAGGAGGTGGCGGCCTCCGAGCCGGACATCGTGATCGTGATGCCGTGCGGCTACGACGCCGAGATCGCCCACCGCGAGGCGGAGATGCACCGCGATCAGCTGGCTGCGCTTGGCGCCGGCGAGGTGGTGGCCGTCGACGCCGCCGCGTACTTCTCACGGCCCGGGCCGCGGCTCGTCGATGGGCTGGAGCTGCTCGCCCACATCCTGCACCCGGAGCTGGTGCCCGAGGCGCCCGGCCGGGCGCTGACGGTCGAGCTCTGAGGGCCCGCGCCTCGTGCGGCGCGGTCAGATCGTGAGGCCGTTGGGGGCCAGGCCGGCGCCGCCGGCCACGGCGAGCGCGCCAATGACGCCGGCCACCCCAATCAGGGCGCAGCCGACCAGGGCCGCGGTGGGCATGCGCCG
>DASXJW010000115.1:0-2471 GCA_036497165.1 Solirubrobacteraceae bacterium | reverse complement strand
CGAAGTACAACGTCGCCAAGTTCCTTCGCCTCGGCTACACCGAAGCGGACATCGACGGTGGCCGCGGCAGCGACCGGCTCGTCGACGACCTCGTCATCTGGGGCGACCTCGACACGATCGCCCGCAAGCTGCACGACCATCTCGAGGCCGGCGCCGACCACGTCTCCATCCAGGTGCTGGGCGTCGAACCCGGGACCTCGGCCATGCCGCACTGGCGCCGGCTCGCCGAGGCACTGCTACCCCAGCGAGCCACCGCGTGAGCGGTCTGCGTTCTGTCGGTACCTGCGCTCAGCGTGTGTGCCAGCCGAACCCCATGTCGAGAAGCGCCATGATCTCCTAGGCGTTTTGCTCAGCGCTCGCGGAGCAGGGCGGTGTCGGAGACGGCGGCGATGTGCGCGGCCATCGCGGTCGCCGCCGCTTCCGCATCGCCGGTCCGGATCGCGTCGGCCACCTTGCCGTGCGCCAGCAGCGATTCCTCGGGCCGACCGGGCTGTGCCAGCGACTCGATGCGGCTCTCTCGGATCAGCTCGGCGATCTCGGTCATCAGGCCGGCGAGCAGCCCGGAGTGCGCCGCCGCGGTCACAGCGGCGTGGAACTGCTCGTCCCCCGCCGCCCCCCGCCCGCCCTGGGCGACTTCGTGGGCCATCAGCGACAGGGCATCGTCGATGGCCTCGAGGTCCTCGGGCGTGCACCGCGAGGCGGCGAGCGCGGCGAGCTTCACCTCGAGGGCCTCCCGCGCCTCGATGACCTCCCGCAGCCGGTTGCGCCGAGCGCGCAGCGCGGCCAGGATCTGCCGCTCCGCCGGGACGTCGATGATCACCGCGCCGTCGCCGTGCCGCACGTCGATGACGCCCTGTACCTCGAGTGCGACCAGTGCCTGGCTCACCGACGCCCGGCTGACGCCCAGTTGGGCGGCGAGCTCGCGCTCGGCCGGGAGCCGGTCCCCCACCTTGATCCGCTCGGTGTGGATGTAGTCCAGCAGCCGCTCGACGAGCTGCTCGTACAGGCGGGCGCGGCTGACGGGCCGCAAGGCCCCCGGGCGCCGCGGGGGTGTTGCGCGAGGTGCCACCGGTCGGGTGCCTCCTTCCTCGTGTACCAGCTCACAAACGGTTGCCCACAGTCTAAGAGGCTAGTCCACTGGACCAATACCGGGAGCAACACCACTGGCTCTCGCTGACGAGTTCATTGGAAGGAAGGTTGTGACATGGCAACGACGGTTGAGGGGATGGGCTCAGGTGATCCGGCCGCGGCCGGCCTCGCTGGGCACGACAGGCAGCGGCCACCGATCGTCTGGCAGGTGCTGAGCGCGCTCGTGCTCCTGGCGATGGGCGGGATCCACCTCTACTACGTCGCCGTCCTGGGTGCCGGCGGCCTGATCGGGGTTCTGTTCGTCCTGAACGCGATCGGCGGGCTCGTCCTGGCGATCGCGATGCTCGCTACCCGGCGGAGGCTCCTGCGCCTGGCGAGCGTGCTGAGCCTGTTGTTCATGGCGGGCACGTTGCTCGCGCTGGTGCTCGCGTTGACCGTCGGCCTCCTGGGGATCCGGGAGCAGTGGGGCGGCGAGCTGGTCGCGCCGACGCTGGTCGTGGAGTCGATTGGCACGATCGTGCTCGTAGTGACCACGGCCCTGGTGTTCCGGCGTCGCGGGGCCTCCACCGCCGGCTCCACCAGCTCTGGCCCTGGGAGCCTCAGGTGATGATCAATCGCCGTACCTTCTCCACGCTCATGGCGTCCGGCGGCGTGGCCGCGTTCGTCGCCGGCTGCGCCACGACGCCCAACGCGGGCGGCACCCCGGCCGCTGTGGGCGCATCCGCCGCCGCGGCCCCGCCCCCGGCCGGTCCGCGCAACGTCGTGCTCGTGCACGGCGCATATGCGGACGGGTCCTGCTGGGCGGACATCATCCCGCGGCTGCAGTCGGCCGGGGTCACCGTCACCGCCGTGCAGAACCCACTGACCTCGCTGGACGCCGACGTCGCTGCCACCCGTCGGGCCCTCGATGCCCAGAACGGGCCCACCGTGCTGGTCGGCCACTCCTATGCCGGCGTGGTGATCACCCAGGCCGGCGACCACCCGCTGGTACGTTCCCTGGTCTACCTCTCCGCCCGGGCACCGGACGTCAATGAGGACTACCCCGCCCTGGCCGCCCGCTTCCCGGCCTCACCGGCCAGTGCCGGGCTGGTCTACCAGGAGGGGTTCGGCGGTCTGACCGAGCAAGCCTTCCTGAACGACTTCGCCAACGGCGTCCCCACCGAGCGGGCCCGAGTGCTGTACGCGGCCCAGGGCCGCGTCGCGCAGACCCTGTTCGCCACCCGGAACAGCGTGGCCGCGTGGCGCTCGAAGCCGACCAGGTATGTGATCACCACCGACGACCGGACCACCGACCCCCAGCTGCAGCGCTTCGTGGCCAAGCGGATGGGCGCGAAGACCCTCGAGATCAACTCCGGGCATCTGTCGCTGATCAGCCATCCGGA
>DASXJW010000114.1:0-25290 GCA_036497165.1 Solirubrobacteraceae bacterium | reverse complement strand
GCGGGAGGCACGTCGACCCGCCGTACACGGACGAGAAGCTCTGGCGCGCGCTCGGCGGACGCGGCTAGTCAAGCGCGGGCTCGGCCGCGTCGTCTGGACTGCGCGGTGTCGCCTGCTGAGTCTCGTGGTCGAGCTCCGTGTTTCGGTTCGACTGCGGGTCGCGTTCGAGTGACAGGCTGCCGCCGGCGGTGAAGTAGGGCTTGCCGGCGATCACCAGATCCTCAGCCGGGAAGCGGGTGATCACCTCGCATCCGTCGGCGGTGACCACCAGCTGCTCCTCGATCCGCGCAGCCGACCAGCCATCGGTGGCGGGCCAGAAGGTCTCGAGCGCGAACACCATCCCCTCCTGGATCTCCTCAGGGTGCTCGAGGGAGACCAGGCGGCTGAAGATCGGCTTTTCCCAGATCGTCAATCCCACCCCGTGCCCGAACTGCAGGGCAAAGGCCGCCTCCTCGTCGGGGAAGCCGAACTCGTGCGCCTCGGGGAAGACGCTGACGACTTCCGCGGTGGTGGCCCCGGGTCGGATCAGGTCGATCGCGGCGTCGAGGTAGTAGCGACAGCGCTTGTAGGCGTCCACCAATGGTCGCGAGGCGCTGCCAACCGCGAAGGTGCGGTAGTAGCACGTGCGGTAGCCCATGTAGCTGTGGAGGATGTCGAAGTAGGCCGGGTCTCCGGGGCGCAGCGCCCGGTCGGTGAAGACGTGGGGATGAGGGCTGCAGCGCTCGCCGGAGATGGCGTTGACGCCCTCGACGAACTCGGAGCCCATCTCGTACAGGACGCGGTTGACCAGGGCGACGCAATCGTTCTCCCGGATCCCGGCGCGCATCGTCCGGTACAGCTCCTCGTAGGCGGCATCGACCATCGCGCAGGCGGTGTTGAGCAGGGTGATCTCGTCCTGGGTCTTGATGACCCGTGCCTGCTGCATGAGCTGCTGCCCGTCGACGACCTGAATGCCCTCCCGTTGCAGCGCGAAGAGCACGGGCGGCTCGATCGCGTCGATCCCGACCGGCTCTGAAAGGAGCCCGCGCTGCTCGAGTTCGACGCGGATCTTGGCGGCCACGTCCTCGGCGCGGCCCGCCGCGGGCGACATGGCTCCGCGCATCGTCGAGATACCCGAGCGGCTGCGACCGTCCCCCAGCCAGGGGTTGTAGAGCTGGTGGTGGCGCGCGGCCGAGCCGAAGTCCCACATGATGGGGTCATCACCCTGCGGCAGCAGGCAGAAGCGGTTGAGCTTGTCCTGCGCCCAGGTCCCGATGTGGGTGGCGGTGATGTAGCGGATGTTGGACATGTCGAAGCAGAGCAGCGCCCCGAGGTCGGACTCGGCCAGGAGCGTGCCGATGCGTGCCAGACGCTCGTCGCGGAGCCGATCGTGGCGGACCCGCTCCTCCCAGTCCACGCCCATGACGCCGTAGCTGTGCAGACCCACTTCGCCTCACCACCCTCGAGTTGTTGCAAACGATTGCAACCAGCATACCCCGCTCCTTGACGGCCCTCAACCGCTCGGCTAGAGTCCCTGCAATCGATTGCAAGCAGAGGAGCTGAGAGGTCTATGGGCGGCGATCAGGTGACCAGCCTCGGCTGGGTGGGGGTGGGGCGGATGGGCCGCGCGCTGGTCACCCGCTTGCTGCGCGCCGGCTACGAGGTCGGCGTCTACAACCGGACCCGGGAGAAGGCCGCCGACCTTCAGCAGCTCGGCGCGATCCTCGTGGATTCGCCCGCCGATCTCGCCGACCGCGACCTCGTGTTCACCATGGTGGCCGGGTCCGCCGACGTCGAGGAGGTGTGCGCCGGGCTCCTGTCGCGGTCCGATGTGGCGCCCGGTCTGATCGTGGACTCGACCACCATCTCGCCCGCCGCGGCCGAGCGCATCCGCGCGACGGCCGAGCAGCGCGGTACGGCGATGCTGGCGGCGCCGGTCAGCGGCAACCCGAAGGTCGCCGAGAGCGGACGCCTGACCATTGTCGCCTCGGGGCCCCGCGACGCCTGGCAGCGGGCCCGGCCCTACCTCGAGCTCCTGAGCCGGCGGGTGACCTATGTCGGGGAGGGGGAGCGCGCGCGCCTGGTGAAGATCTGCCATAACCTGATGCTCGGAGTGGTCGCCCAATGCATGGCTGAGGTCACGGTGCTGGCGGAGAAGGGGGGCGTCGCGCGCGCCGACTTCCTGGAGTTCCTCAACGACAGCGTGATGGGGTCCACCTTCACGCGCTACAAGAGCCCCGCCTACGTGAACCTCGACTTCACGCCCACCTTCACACCCGAGCTCCTGCTCAAGGACTTCCACCTCGGATTCGAGGCGGCCCGTGACCTCGACGTGACGATGCCGCTGGCCGCCGCCACCGAGCAGATCGTCCAGGGTCTCAAGGGCCTGAAGGGCAACGAGGTCGACTTCGCCGCCCTCATCGAGGTGTGCGCCCAGGCATCGGGCCTGCGCCTGGAGCCCGAGGACGTGGAGGTCGACGACGGCCTGAGCCCGCTGCCCGGCAGCGCCAACGGTGACGGCGCCGGTCAGACGGTGGCGCCCAGTCGGGCGTCGTGAGCACGCCCACCGCCCGCCCGCCCACCCAGGCGCTCGACGCCTATCTCGACGCCTATGGGCGCATGCGGCTGATCCGCGAGTTCGAGGCGGCGATGCATCGCCTGTTCCTGCGCGGAGAGGTCCACGGGACCACCCACCTCTACGCCGGTCAGGAGGCGGTCGCCGTCGGCGTCTGCATGGCGCTGGGCGCCGAGGACTACGTCGCCGGCACCTACCGCGGGCACGGTCATGCCCTGGCCAAGGGAACCGCGCCCGAGCCGCTCATCGCCGAGATGCTCGGGCGGGCCAGCGGCGTCTGCGGCGGCCGTGCCGGGTCCATGAACGTGATCGACCTCCCCCACGGGCTCGTCGGCTGCTACGGCATCGTCGGCGGCTCGATCGCCGCGGCGCTCGGGGCGGGGCTGGCGGCCAAGCGCCAGGGACGGGTCTCGGTGGGCTTCTTCGGCGATGGTGCGGCCAATCAGGCCTACTTCCACGAGTGCCTGAACCTCGCCGCCGTCCAGCGCCTGCCGGTCCTGTTCGTCTGTGAGAACAACCTCTACGCCGAGTTCACCCCGATGGCCGACGCCACGGCCGGCGCCGACATCGCCGCGCGCGCCGCCGCCTACGCCATGCCCGCCGTGGTGGTCGACGGCAACGACCTGTGGGCGGTGCGCTCGGCGGCCGGAGAAGCGGTGGCGCGAGCCCGGGCCGGCGAGGGGCCGACCCTGCTGGAGTGCCGGACCTATCGCCACTACGGCCATTCCAAGAGCGACCCGGCGCCCTATCGCACCCAGGAGGAGGTGGACCGCTGGCTCGAGCGCGACCCGCTGAGCCGCGCTCGCGACCGCCTGGTCCGCGAGGGGCTGGCAGAGGAGCAGATCGCCGCCGTCGAGCAGGCGACCACCGCCGAGCTCGACCAGGCGATCGAGCGCGCGCTGGCGGCCCCCTATCCCGACCCGGAGACCGAGGCCGCCACGGAGTACGCGCCGTGAGCGAGCTCGAGTTCCGCGTGGCCATCCGCGACGCGCTCGCCGAGGAGCTCGAGCGGGACCCCGCCGTGGTGTTCTTCGGCGAGGACGTGGCCGTGCCCGGGGGCGTGTTCAAGGCCACGCCGGGGCTGCGGGAGCGCTTTGGCCCGGACCGTGTCTTCGACACCCCGATCTCCGAGCTGGCACTGTCCGGCGCCGCCTACGGCGCGGCGGTCACGGGCCTGCGCCCCGTCTTCGAGGTGATGTTCGGCGACTTCATGGCCTTGGCCATGGACAGCCTCGTCAACCAGGCGGCGAAGTTCTGGTACATCAGCCGCGAGCAGGGCACGGTGCCGCTCGTCGTCCGCTCCGCCGTCGGCGCCGGGGGTCGGTTCGGAGCGATCCACTCCCAGACCCACGGAACGTGGTTTCAGGGCATCCCGGGGCTGAAGATCGTCTTCCCGTCCTCGCCGGCCGAGGCCAAGGGGCTGCTCAAGGCGTCGATCCGCGACGACAACCCCGTCGTCTTCCTGGAGCACAAGCGGCTGTACTCGGTCAAGGGGCCGCCGCCGGCGCCGGGCCAAGAGGTCATCGCGCTCGGGCAGGCGGGCATCGCCCGCGCCGGCGACGACCTCACCATCGTGTCCATCGGCAAGGGCGTCCCTGACGCGCTGGCCGCCGCCGACGCGCTCGCCGGCGACGGCATCTCTGTGGAAGTGGTCGATCTGCGGACCCTGCGCCCCCTCGATCTGCCCACCGTGCTCGCGTCGGTCGCGCGCACCCACCGCGTCCTCGCCGTCGAGGAGGGCCCGCGCACCGGCGGGTGGGCCGCCGGCCTGCTCGGTGCAGTGGCCGAGGAGGGCCTCCACGACCTCGACGACGCGTGGATCCTGGCCACCGCGGAGACCCCGATCCCCTACAGCCCGACCCTCGAGGACGCCTTTCTCCCCCAGGCGGAGGCGATCGTTGAGTCCGTGCGCTCACGACTTGCGGTGGAGGTCGCGCCGGCCTGACCGACGGGCCTCGAGTGCCGGCGCCCGCTGTGGGTCGGGCGCGCGCGACCTCAGCCGACGGGAGCGACCGCGGATTTGACCAGCTTGGTCTGGGGCGAGATGTAGGTGCCGCGGTTCTCGCCCTGGCAGATGGCGGCGATGGCGCCGCCCTCGTCGAAGTCGAACACGTGCAGCGGCAGCTCGTGATCGCGCGCGAGCACGATCGCCTGCTGGTCCATCACGCGCAGGTCGCGCTCGAGCACGTCGCTGTAGCCCAGCGAGTCGTAGCGGTGGGCGCCGGGCTCCTTGCGCGGGTCGCGGTCATAGATCCCGTCGGTCCCGTGCTTGGCGAGGAGGATCGCGTCGGCCCGCAGCTCGATGGCGCGTTGCACGGCCGGGTAGTCGGTCGTCACATAGGGCTGGCCGATGCCGCATGCCAGCAGGACCAGCCGGCCGCGCTCGAGATGCGACAGCGCGCGCAGGCGGATGAACGGCTCGGCCATCGACTGCATCGGCAGCGCGGTCATCAGCCGCACATCGTCGAGGCCCCGGTGCTTGAGGACACCGCGCAGCAGGATGCCGTTCATGACGGTGCCGAGCATCCCGATGTTGTCGGCTTCGGCGCGCTCGATGCCCCATTCCTCGGCCACGTTGCCGCGGAAGAAGTTGCCGCCGCCCACGACCACGGCCTCCTCGACCCCGAGGGCACGGGCCGCGATCAGCTCCTCAGCGACGTACTCGATCGCGTGTGAATCGAGCCCGAAGGGCGCCGCTCCCGCAAAAGCACGTCCGCTGAGCTTGACGATCACGCGCCGGTAGCGGAGCGGAGACACGGCGCAAGCCTAGCGTATGGGCGGACGGGCCCCGGCTGGCCACGAGCCGCCGTCAAACCTGACAGGCTTGGGGGACATGCACCATCCGGGCGCGGCCAAGACGTCGCCGACGCGCGCCCCGGGCACCCGCCGTGCCCGGGCCCGCGACTGGTTCTCGCCTCAGGCCAACGTCACCGGGCGAGGCATCGTCGCCAGCTACAGCGCGCGCTTCTGGGGCATCGTCGTGGTCCTGGGCCTGGTCACCGGCCTTGGCGCGGCCGCGCTTGTCGGGCTGCTGCACCTCGTCGAGCACCTCGCCTACGGCTATCACCGTGGCCCGTTCCTGGACGGGGTGGCGGCCGCCGCGTCGTGGCGCCGGGTCGTGGCGCTCCTGGTGGCTGCCGTCGTCGTCGTCGTCGGCCTCTACGTCCTGGGACGCCTGCCCGTCTCGGGGGGCACGGAGGTCTCGGAGGCGGTGTGGCTGCGCGGCGCGCACATGGCCGTGGTGCCGAGCATCGCCCGCGCCGTCATCTCCATCGTCACCGTCGGCCTCGGCGTCTCGCTCGGCCGGGAGGGCGCGCCGCAGCTGGTCGGCGCTGCCGGTGCCAGCTGGCTGTCTGACTGGGGCGAACTGCCGACGTGGCAGCGACGCCTGCTGGTGGCCTCCGGCGCCGGCGCCGGATTTGCCGCCGTCTACAACGTGCCCCTGGGCGGCACCCTGTTCGCGCTCGAGGTGCTGCTGGGGACTCTCGCCCTGCCACTCGTGCTGCCCGCGCTGGCCACCTCGGTGATCGCCACCGCGGTGGCCTGGATCTGGCTGGGGACCGGTCCGGTCTACCGCCTGCCCAGCTACGCCGTGCACCCGCAGCAGCTGGCCTGGGCGGCGCTGGCGGGTCCGATCATCGGTGTCGTGGCCATCATCTGGGTGCGGATCATCGCCTGGGCCGGCACCCATCGTCCGCAGGGTCGCGCCCGCTATGTCGCGCCCTTCGTCGTCTTCTTGATCCTCGGCCTCGTCTCGCTCCAGTACCCCGCCCTGCTGGGCAACGGCAAGGGCGTCGTGCAGCTGGCGGCGGTGGGCAGCATCTCGCTGGGTCTGCTGTGGGTGCTGTTCATCCTCAAGCCCCTGGCCACGGCCGCCTGCCTGTGGACCGGCTCGCCGGGCGGCCTGTTCACGCCCTCGCTGACGATCGGCGCGCTGCTGGCGGGGATCCTCGGCACCGGGTGGCTGCACCTGTTCCCCGGAGCGCGCATCGGCAGCTATGCCATCATCGGCGGCGGCGCCTTTCTCGCCGCCGCCATGCAGGGTCCGCTCTCCGGCGTCGTCCTGGTCCTCGAGCTGACGCGCAACTTCGATTCCCTGATGGCGCCCACGCTGCTGGCGGTCACCGAGGCCACCGTCATCGCGCGGCGGCTGGGGGCGCCGTCGATCTACTCGGCGAGGCTGCGGCCCGATCCCGATGACCTGTCGACGCGGTCGGCGGGCACGGCGGCGATCAACACTTTGGACCGGGCGGGAGCGCTGGCGGGGGAGGAGCCGCCGGAAGAGCCCGAGGGTCCTTAAACGCCGAGAGCCCCGGCCGCAGCCGGGGCTCTCGAGCAAACCATCAGGTCTCTAGGCGGCTCGCCGGAGCTCCTCCAGGGCGGAGCTCATCGCCAGCCGGCTGAGTCCCTGGGCCTCCAGCTCGCGGGCCTTGCTGAGCGGAATGCCCAGCTCGATCCCGGTCTGGCGGAGGTTGAGGGGCTCGGTGCCGGTCAGGCCGAAGCGGAGCCGGATGACATTGCGCTCGGGCTCGGGCAGCTGGGCCACCGCGCCGCTGATCAGCTCCTGGCGCTCGGCCGACTCCACCTCCTCGGTGGGCTCGGGCCGGTCGGAGGCGAGCAGATCGCCGAAGGCGGTCTCGCCGTCCTCCCCGACGGGCTGGTCCAGGCTGGTCAGGCCCCGCGTGAGCTCACGCAACTCGGCGACCTCGTCGACGTCGAGCTTGGCCTCGGCTGCGATCTCCTCGTCGGTGGGCTCCCGGCCCAGCTTGGTGCTGAGCTCGGACTCGACCTTGCGCACCTTGGTCTGCCGCTGCGCGACATGCACGGGCAAGCGGATGGTGCGGCCGTGGTTCTGCAGACCCCGCTGCAGCGCCTGGCGGATCCAGAGGGTCCCGTAGGTCGAGAACTTGAACCCGCGGCGCCAGTCGAACTTCTCGACCGCGCGGATCAGGCCCAGCATGCCCTCCTGCACCAGGTCCTCCATCGGGAGGCCGTGGCCCTGGTAGCGGCGTGCCTGGGAGACGACCAACCGCAGGTTCGAGTTGATCATCTTCTCCTTGGCGGCCAGGTCTCCGCGCTCGATGCGCTTGGCCAGCTCGATCTCCTCATCCGCCGTCAGCAGCGGATGGGTACGGGCCGACCGCAGGAACAGGTCCAGGGAGTTCTCCGTCATGGCGCCGGTGGCGCCGGGGGTCAGGCGCGCCTCGCCGGGGACGCGGCGCTCCGCGGCCCGCGCCGCGCGCCGCCGGGGCTGCCGGCGGGGCGACGGGGCAGCCGAAGAGGTGCCGTGCTCTCCACGGCCGCGCGCCCGGGTGCGCTGGTTGTTGTCGTGATGCTCGCTGCGACCCTGGGTGGGGGTCTCGCCGCGAGCATCGGTTTCAAAGCTGTTCAGAACGATCTCCGTGTCTCGCATGGGTTTTCTCCGCCAGTAATTTTACCATCTTGTTCGATAATTGTCGAACTAAGAGCTGCGACTGGCGCGAAGCCTCAGGGCAGATGTATTCGCCCTCAGACCAGTGTTTCCCGCCTGCCCTGCAATTACGCAGGCAGACTCTCAATTGGACGTATCGACAAACTAAGAAGAGCGACAAATCGTGCGCAACCGCACTTTCTGAGGCGCGATATCGCCCTCAGATCCCCCCATACGGGTGGTCAGAAGTCGCTACGAGTGATTGGACCCGCCGACCGGCGGATTCGGTTCCGCCGATCGGCTTCACATCCGCCGATCCCGGGGCTCAGGCCCCGCTGACCAGCTTTGCGATGTCGGGCGTGCCCAATCCAGTCATCAGATCGTACCCGGGACCGGCGGCGTATGCCCCGTTGGTGCCCACCGTGATGTCGTGGAAGGCGCCGGAGACGCCCCCGGAATACAGGACCGGGCCGGCGAAGCCCAGGGCGCCGCTGTGCGCCCCCTGGACCCGGGCCCAGATCCCCTGCCAGGACGGCGCGCCGGCGCTCGTGCCGCCGATGCCCTCGACGGTCCCGTCCACGACGACGTCGTAGCCGCTCTCGGGGTCGGCGTCGAGGCTCACGTCGGGAACGCCGCGCGTCGGCGGGGCGGCGAGGCCGAGGACCTTGGCGTTGGCCTGGAACGCGGCAGCCGGCTCGATGGGGCTGACTCCGCCGCCGCCGGCGTACCAGCCGATCTCGGTCAGCGGGTTGTCCGAGAGCACGCTCGTCCCGCCGACGCCGATGCCGTAGGGGCTCGAGGCGGGATAGTTGGTGTCCGGAACGCCGGCGGGGACGCCGTTGACGCCGAGGATCGCCGGGCACTGCGAGCCGGTGTCGCCCGAGGAGAAGAACATCGTCTGGCCCTGCGCGGCGGCCTGGGCGAGGACGGCATCCAGGCCGGTGGTGAAGCCCGCGGCGTCGGCCAGCAGGTCGCACTCGCCCGCCGAGAAGCTGCCCTGCGCGGCCAGGTCCTCGGTCGCCCACCGGTTGATGGTGGCGAGGATGTCGGAATCGCTGAGGGACGGCCCCACATAGACGTTGAGCTGCGTCACCCCCGGAGCGAACGCGGTGGAGTACTGGCTGTCCAGGTCCCACTCGTCATCGCCCGAGGTGTCCGTCGTGGGCGTCCCGACGTTGATCTGATTCCAGGCCACCGCGGGCAGGCCATAGGTCTTCTCGAAGGTCGCCAGATCCGCCTTGGGCTGGCTGACGTCGCCCTCGGTGATGATCGCCAGCTGCTGCCCGGCGCCCGTCTGTGACGACGGCGCGTCATACATCGCCCAGAAGTCCTGCGGGGCGTATGTGGCGGGGTAGTTCAGCGAGGTGGGCAGGCCCGCGGCCGGGAACGCCGCCTGGCCCTTGGCCAGTGCACCGGCCGAGCGCACGGCGGGCCTGGGCACGGCGACCTTGGCCAGGCTGGAGAGTCCCAGCACGGCGCTCACGTCCGAGGCAAATGCCGCGGGCAGCTGCGCCGTCCTGGTGGCGGCGAAGAAGTCGCCGCTGGCGGCGCTGTGGAAGCGGTGAAAGCTCGTCCCGAGCGCCTGGGCGACCTGGCTGGAGGAGCCGGTCAGGGTCACCAGCAGCCGGTTGGACGAGACCGAGGCGACCGCCAGCTGGTGGGCGGCCGCCCAGCTGCGGATCGCGTCCACGGTGGCCGGGGCGGGCGCGAACCGGGCGGCGTACTGCGCGGGCGTGAGCGGCGCATGCGGCCGGGCCACCAGCGCCTTGAGCGCATCCGCGTTGCGCGCGGAGAGGACGAGGGTGACCGGCATCTTCGCTGCGCTGTAGGCGCCGTTGTCGGTGGCGTCCTGGACACGCCAGGCGGCGGTGCCGGCGGTGCCGGCGAGAGCCGATGGCGCACAGGCCAAGGCAGCGGTCATGGTCGCGGCGGCAATCGTCAGCCGCACACGGCTGGTCAAGCCGGTCCTCATTCCTACCTCCTCATCTCGCGCTGGACCGGCGCCGGCCTGGTCGGGCGCCGGGGATGCGAGATGACGTCTACCGTGAACCCGGCGTCTTCAAACCGGAAACCGGTCTCGTGGGTCAGACCGGAACATTTCGGTCTAGAAGTAGAGGCGCTCCATGGCGCTGTCGTCGGAGTCGGGCTCGGCGAACGTCTCGCGCGCGAGGTCCAGGAACGCGGCCACGGCCGGGGGCAGACGGCGCCCCTCGCGCCAGGCCAGCGTGATGTCGCGCCGGAGCGACGGTTGCACCAGGCGCGACACGGCGACCTCGGCCCCGGGCCGCTCGGCGTCTGACCGCGGCAGGATGGAGACGCCGAACCCGCGGGCCACCAGGCGGCGGATGCGCTGGCTCTCGTTGGACTCCAGCGTCACGCGCGGCTCGAAGCCGGCTTCGCGGCCGGCGGCGAACAGCAGCTCGCGCAGCCGGGCGCCGATGCGGAACGAGATGAACTGCTCCTCGGCGAGCTCGGCCATCCTGACCTCCCGTCGGCCGCTGAGCGGGTGATCGAGGGGAAGGAGGACGACGAGCTCTTCGGAGACCAGCTGATGCAGCCCCAGTCCGTGGGACTCAACGCGCTCGGTCACCGACAGGAAGGCGAGGTCGACCTCGTCCACCCGCAGCATCTCGGCCATCTCCTCGCTGGAGTTCTCGCGGACCGTCAGTCCCACGCCGGGGTGCCGGTCGTGGAACAGGGCCAGCGGTAACGAGAGATCGACCGGGCCCATCGTGTGCATCGCCCCGATCGTGATGTGCCCGGTGTCCATGCCGCGCAGCGCCTGCAGCTCGGTGCCGGCCGCGTCGACCTCGGCCAGCACCCGCCGGGCCCGCGCCACCAGGATCTCCCCGGCCGTCGTGAGCGCCACCTGGCGGGTGGTGCGTTCCACCAGCGCCAGGCCCACCTCATCCTCGAGCCTGCGTATCTGCTGGGAGAGCGCCGGCTGGGCGACGTGCTCGTTGGCGGCAGCGCGCGTGAAGTTGAGCTCCTCGGCGAGCGCGACCAGGTATCGGAGCTGCCGAAGTTCCATAAGCGGCAATTATAAATAACTCCAACTACACGTCTTGGACTTCTAGAGCGAGGCGAGTCATCATGCTTCGCGAAGTACCTCTCCTCCCTCGAGCGCGCCCCGAGTCCGGCCTCATATCCCGCCGGTACCGGGGCGCTCTCATTTAAGGCTCCCTGCGCCTCAGCCGCCCAGGCCGAGCAGCCGCGCCGCGTTCTCCTTGAGCACCAGTGGGCGGACCTCGTCGCGAATGGGCAGCTTCTCGAAGTCAGACAGCCAGCGGTCCGGCGTGATCAGTGGGTAGTCCGACCCGAACAGCATCTTGTCGCGCAGCCGCGTGTTGATGTACTGCACGAGGATCTCGGGGAAGTACTTGGGCGACCAGCCGCTGAGGTCGATGTAGACGTTGGGCTTGTGCACGGAGATGGCCAGCGCCTCCTCCTGCCAGGGGAAGGAGGGGTGGGCGAGGATGATGTCCAGCCCTGGGAACTCCGCGGCCACGTCGTCGACGGCCATCGGATTGGAGTACTTCAGCCGGACGCCCCCGCCGCCCGGCATTCCCGCGCCGATCCCGGTCGTCCCGGAGTGAAACAGCGCGATCAGCCCCGCCTGGGCGATGACGTCGTAGAGCGGGAACCACTGGGGGTCGTTGGGCCAGAAGGCCTGGGTGTTGGGGTGGAACTTGAAGCCGCGTACGCCGGCCTCGATCAGCTCCTGAGCCTCGCGCACGGCCAACTTGCCCTTGTGGGGGTCGACGGACCCGAACGGGATGAGGACATCGGGGTTGGCCCGGGCCGCCTCCAAGACCTCCGAGTTGCCCAGGCGCCGGCGGCCCATGCCCGCCTCGTCGTCGACGTTGAAGATGACCGCCACCAGCTTGCGCTCCCGGTAGTACTGGGCGACCTCCTGGGCGCTGGGCTGGGGAGGATGCCCGCCGAAGTACTTGCCGGCGGCCTCCAGGATCTCCAGCGTGACAGGGTCCTGGGGCTCGTCGTGGTTGCGCTCGGCGTGCACGTGCACGTCGATGGCCGCGACCTGGTCGAGGTCGATCTGTGCGGTCGGCATGGCCGGTCAGCCGTACACCCGGACCAGCGACTCGGCCACCATCGCCGGCTTCTCCGAGCCCTTGACCTCGATGGTGACCTTCACCTTCATCTGCTTGCCGCCCGGGACGTCGGACACCTCGAGGACCTCGGCGCCGCCGCGCCACTCGGCCCCGACGGGCAGCGGCGCGGGGAAGCGGACCCGGTCGAGCCCGTAGTTGAGGCCGGTCGCGGCATCGCTGACCGTGACCAGCTCGGTGGAGATCGGAGCGACCAGTGAGAGGGTGAGGAAGCCATGGGCGATGGTGCCGCCGAACGGAGACTCCTTGGCGCGCTCGACGTCGACGTGGATGTACTGGTGATCGTCGGTGGCGTCGGCGAACTGGTTGACGCGATCCTGCTCCATGACCTGCCACTCCGTGTAGCCGGCGTGCTTGCCGACGAGGTCCGAGAGGCCGGCCAGATCCGTGACCAGCCCGGAAGTCTCTGATGTGCTCACGATCGTCCTTTGCGCGTTGGTCTGTGCGTCCAGCGACCCTGGACGCCGGCTCGACGGCCGTCCGAGATCGGTGAACGCTACCAGCGCGCCGAGGCCCCACTCGGGCGATCCTCCGGTGACGAGGCCACAGTCATCGGCCCAGCGCCGCCGTCGCCAGGGGTGCGGTCGGGGGGCCCTGGGGGGCGACGTATACTGACCAGACCCCGACGAGGAGCAGTGCGGTGCAGGAAATGGTGATCTACGGCGTGAGCTTCGACATGGTCGGCAAGCAGCCGATCGTGCTGCTCAAGACCGTTGAGAGCAACAAATTCCTGCCGATCTGGATCGGACATCCAGAGGCGGCGGCCATCCTGATGAAGCTCCAGGGCGCCTCGACGCCGCGCCCGATGACCCACGACCTGCTCTCGGACATGCTGGGCGAGCTGGAGGTCGAGTGCACCCGCGTGGCCGTCACCGAGCTGCGGGAGAACACGTTCTACGCCTCCATCTCCCTGCGGGCCGGCGGGCGTGACCTGGAGATCGACTCGCGGCCCTCGGATGCCCTGGCCCTGGCCGTCCGCTCCGGCGCCCCCATCTTCGCGGCCGACGAGGTCATCACCGAGTCCGCCATCGAATTCGAGCACGAGGTCGAGGACACCGAGGAAGTCGTCGAGAAGTTCAAGGACTTCCTGGACAAGGTGACCCCGGAGGACTTCGCCTCCGACGAGTAAGTCGCGCGCCGGCCGGGCCTGAGGTGGGCACTGAAGGCGACGAGCGGACTGCAGCGAGCGGCCGGATCTTGACGTCTCACGTCACGCAGCGGCCGGATTTCAGGCCTGTGACGTCAAACGCGGGTCATGGTGACTCCTCACGTCACGCGCCCCAGAACGGGCGCGTGTGCGATCTGAGAAGTCAAGATCTCGCCGGCGCCGGCGGCGTTTCCTCCCCTTCATCCGGGGCCGGTGCCGCTGCAATGCCCAGAAGAACCGGAATGTTGCGCGCGGGGACCCGTGAAGCGCTGCGTGTGCGATCCCCGTCGTCTAAGCACCGCACCTCCACACGCGCGGCCTCACGGGCCCGCGCGCGCACGAAAACGGTCGTTATAGATCCCGGCGCCGCTGCGACCATCGGCGTCGCCTCCCTCGTTGCCGACCGGTCCCCGAGCATCCAGGGGGGTCAGGCGGCCACGACGACGGCCGCCAGCACCCGCTCGACCAGCTCATCGAACGAGATCCCGGCCGCCTCGGCGGCCAGCGGCAGCAGGCTGGTCTCGGTCAGCCCCGGGATGGGATTGGTCTCCAGGACGTACAGGTCGCTGGTGCCCGCCTCGAGCATGAGGTCCACGCGCGCGAACCCCGAGCATCCCAGCAGCGCGTAGGTCTCCAGGGCGATCTCCCCGGCTCGCGACGCCACCGCATCGTCGAGCTCGGCGGGGCAGACGAACCGCGTGCGGCCGATCTCGTAGCGAGCCTCGAAGTCGTAGAAGTCCTCCTGTTCGGGGACCGCCTCGACGATCGGCAGCACCACCGGCGGGCGGGTGGGGTCGGTGTCCTCGAGGATCGAGACGGCCAGCTCGCGGCCGGAGACGTAGCGCTCGAGCAGCACCTTGCGGTCATAGGAGAACGCCGCCACCAGCGCGGTGGGCACATCCGCGGCGGTCCGGGCGAACTTGATGCCCAGCGCCGATCCCTGCCGCGCCGGCTTGACCACGATCGGGAACTCGAGCCGGTCCTCGATCGCCGGCAGCGCCTGCGCCGCCCCGAGCGCCCCGAGCGCCGTCTCGTTGAAGGCGAAGAAGTCCGGCGTCGGGATCCCCCGGTCGCGCATCGCGTGCTTGGCCAGAACCTTGTCCGAGGCGCGGATGCAGGCCGAGATCCCCGAGCCCGTGTGGGGGATGCCCACCACCTCCAGCAGCTCCTGGACGGTCCCGTCCTCGCCATCGGAGCCGTGCAGCGCGACGAAGGCCACCTCGGGGCGGTGGGTGGTCAACTGGGTGACCAGGTCGGCGCCGACGTCGATGGGAATCGGCTCGTGACCGAGGCGCTCGAGCGCGTCCTGCACCCGGGCGCCGGACCGCAGCGAAACCTGGCGCTCCAGGGAGCGCCCGCCCTTGAGCACCGCTACGCGCACCCGATGGCCCTCACCGCGGGTGTGACCTCGCTCATCCCGCGCGCTTGTGCTTGGCGGCCAGCGGGAGGACCTTGGCCAGCTCCTCCTCCGGCCGCTGGGCGCCGGCGGCGCGCTCGGCGGCGATGCGCGCCGCCGCGGCGGTGACGTCGGCCGGCGCCGCGGACTCCTGGCGGGGCGCCTGCGCCGGCTGGGCGCCGGTGAGCGTTCCGTACATCGCCACCTGCTCGCGGACGACCTCTCCGATGCGGCGGATGCCTTCGCGGATTGCGTCCTCGTCGACGCCGGAGAAGTTCAGCCGCATGGCCGAGCCCCCCCGGCCATCCACGAACGCCGAGCGGCCGGGCACGAAGGCGACGTGCTCACGCAGGGCCCGGGCCAGCAGATCGGTGGTGTCGATGTAATCGGGCATCGTCGCCCAGATGAACAGGCCGCCCCGCGGGTGGGTCCACCTGGCCTCGCGGGGAAAGTGCTCCGCGAGGGCGTCGAGCATCACGTCGCGCCGGCGCCGGTAGATCTCCAGCAGCGACCGGACGTAGTCATCCCACGGCCCGGCGTTGAAGTAGGCGCTGACGAAGTACTGCGAGACCGACGAGGAGCACAGGTCCGAGCCCTGCTTGCCGATCTGCATCTTCTGGAGGATCGGCGCCGGCGCCACCGCCCAGCCCAGGCGCAACCCGGGGGAGAGGATCTTGGAGAACGTGCTCGCGTAGATGACGAACTCGTCGTCGAGGGAGTGCAGCGTCGGCAGTGCCTCCCCCTCGTAGCGCAGCAGGCCGTACGGATTGTCCTCGAGCACGATGATCTCTCGCTGGCCCGCGATGCGCACGAGCTCGCGGCGGCGCTCGAGCGACATCGTCACCCCCGCCGGGTTGTGGAAGTTGGGGACCGTGTAGATGAACTTGGGGCGCCGCCCGCTGCGCTCCAGGTCGTCGAGCGTGGCCTCGAGCTCCTGCACGCGCATGCCGTCGCGGTCCATGGTGACCTGGACGACGTCGGCCTGGTAGGAGGAGAAGGTGGGGATGGCGCCGGGATAGGTGGGCGCCTCGGCCACCACGACGTCGCCGGGGTCCACCAGCGTCTTGCACACGAGGTCGATCACCTGCTGGCCGCCGGTGGTGACGAGCACCTCGTCGGTGTCGATCTCCATGCCCTCGGCGGCCATGACACGGGCGATGCACTCCTTCACCCGGGCAAAGCCCTCCGTCGGCCCGTACTGGAGCGCCTGCGCGCACGACTCGCTCGCGATCGTCGTCATGAGCGCTGCGTAGGAGTCGGCCGGGAAGGTCGATGTGTCGGGCATCCCGCCGGCCAGCGAGATCACGTCCTGGCGCTCGGTGAGCGCCATCAGGTCGCGCATCGCCGACGATCGCATCACCTTCGTGCGCTGTGCAAACAGCGACGCATAGCGCTCGATGTCCCGCGCGCTGGACCTTCGGCGCGCCGCGGCGGGGGGTGGATTCCTCCCGGTGCGGCCAGGGGGGACGGCGTCCGGGTCGCGTTGCAGCCCGCCGGGGCTCACGCTTCCGTCTCGTCTATCGTCACGACGGTCACGGTACAGCACGGTGCACCTCGTCTTCGACATCTTCCAGGGGATCGGCATCGCTGCGGCGGTGGGCATCAGGCCGTTTCTGCCCGGGCTCGCCGTGGGCGCGCTCGGCGCGGCGGATGCGCAGATCGACTTCGACCACACCTCCTATTCTTTCCTGGAGCAGGGGCCTTTCCTGCTCGTGATGCTGATCGGCGTGGTCCTGCTGGCCGTCACTGAGCGGCGCGCCACGCGGGCACAGCTGGAGGGGCGCTTTGTGGTAACCGTCCTGGCGGCGGTCAGCCTGGTCCTCGGCGCGCTGTTCTTCGCGGGCGCTCTGGCGCAGGACCGCAACGTGCCGTGGCCGGGGATCATTGCCGGCGCCCTGTGCGCCGGGGTGGGCCTGCTGGCGACCCGCCCGCTGCTCGAGCGCGTGCGCGCGCGCCTGGATGACCAGACCGCGGCGATGGTGCCGCTGTTCTCGGAGAGCGGAGCGCTGCTGGCGGCGGTGCTGTCGGTGCTGCTGCCCCCTGTGGGGATCATCGTCCTCCTGCTGCTGCTGTGGCTGCTCTACGCCGGTCGTCAGCGCGGCGAGCGCAAGTACGCGGGCCTGCGAATCCTCCGCTAGTCACGTGGCCGCGGAGCCCAAGAAGCTCGTGCTCGTGGTCGTCGATGCGATGAAGCCGGCGATGCTCGAGCGCGTCATCGCCTCGGGCCGAGCGCCCGCCATGGCCCGCATCCGCGAGGAGGGGGTCTACGTCGGCGAGTGCGTCGCCGCCTTTCCCTCGGTGACGCCGGTGTGCGCGGCCACGATCACCACGGGCGTGGGCCCCGATCGTCACATGATCCCGAGCATGAACTGGTATCACCGCGAGGAGGACCGCTACGTCGAGTACGGCTCGAGCTTCTCGGCCAGCCGGCAGTTCGGCGTGCTGCGCTCGCTGACCGACACTGTCTACCGGATGAACGCCGAGCATCTGTCCCGAGACGTCGAGACGGTGTTCGAGTCCCTGGACGACGCCGACGTCCGCACTGCCGGGACCACCTACCTCATCTACCGCGGACGTCACGAGCACGAGGTGTCCAACGAGTCGGCGCTCGCCCGGATCGCCACCTCCACCTTCTTCCGGCGCCCGATCGAGGGCCCTCAGGAGCTGTTCTATGCCGACCTGTACGCGTCGCGGCGCACCGGCTGCCGCGGCCAGCTCGGGCTCCCCGGCGCACGCGACCAGCACACCGGCTGCGTCGGCGCCTATCTCGTGGAGAACGACCTGTTCGACTTCCTCCTGTACTCGCTGCCCGACAACGACGCCTACTCGCACCGCAACGGTCCCCACGCCCAGGTGACGTCGCTGGCCGCCGCCGACCGCCAGCTCGAGCGCCTCATGCACGCCGCGGGCGGCCCCGACGAGTTCCTGGACCAGTACGCGGTCGTCATCTGCTCCGACCACTCCCAGGCCCCGGTCGAGGAGCGCATCCATCTCGACGCCGCCTTCGAGGAGTTCGAGGTCGCGCGGCCCGGCTCGGCGCGCTCCGACCCCGCGCAGCTCGCCCTCAGCCCGGCCCAGCGCTCCGCGATGATCTACGCGCTGGATCCCGATGACGCGCCCGAGACGTGTGCGCGCGCACGCGAGCTCGCCGAGGAGCTCGAGGGCGTCGATCTGGTCATGTGGTGCCACGACGGCGAGGCGATCGTCCGCAGCCGGCGCGGCGAGCTGCGCTTCAGCGCCGGCGGGGAGCTGACCGACTCGCGCGGTGAGAGCTGGAGCGTGGACGGCGACCTGGCGGTGCTGCGGGCCGAGATCCAGGACGAGCGGATCCTCTCCACGGAGTATCCGGACGCCCTCGGCCGGGCGTGGTCGGCGCTGCACTGTCCCACCGCGGGCGACATCCTGCTCTCGGCGGCACCCGGGTACGAGTTCGTGGACTGGGGGGGATCAGACCACGTGGGCGGCGGCTCGCACGGTTCGCTGCATCGCACCGACTCGCTCGGGGCGCTTCTGTGGTGCGGGACCGGGCCGGACTCCCGGACGGCGCGGGAGCAGTGGTCCCTGCGCGACATCGCCCCCATGATCCGGGCACATTTCGGGTTGTCCTCCGCCTCCGCAGCGGATTAATGCCGCGTTAGCGCGCCCGCTCTCTTACGAGGATGCAACGATCCATGGCTACATTCATCTGATGCCCGAAGAGCTGACCACCGCCGTCTCGCTGCCCTTTCGCCACCGTGTCCGCCACGGCGTTCGCAAGCCCCACAACTGGCTGCAGCTGATCCGGTTTGCCGCCGTCGGCGCCAGCGGCTATGTGGTCAACCTGGTCGTCTTCGCGCTCTGCGTGCATGTTGCGGCCATCGACTACAAGCTGGCCGCGGTGGTGGCCTTCGCGGTCTCGGTCCTCAACAACTTCTGGTGGAACCGCCACTGGACGTTCCGGGCCCAGCGCGAGGCTCATCCGGTCGAGCAGGCGGTCAAGTTCTTCGCCATCTCGCTGGTCGCCTTCGGCTTCAGCTACGTGGTGCTGATCTCGCTGGTCGACGGCGCGGGCCTGCCCAAGGTGGTGGCCCAGGCGATCTCCATCGCCGCCGCGACGCCCCTGTCGTTCGTGGGGCAGAAGCTGTGGAGCTTCAGGGCCTGACGCCTCACTAGACTCCGTCGGCCCTCGTAGTGCGCCCTCACCAGCCCACCGGCCGACGCCGGAGTCGGCGGGTTCTCCTGCCGGTCCTGATCGTCCTCGTCGCCCTCGGCCTGCCCGCCGCGGCGAGCGCCGCCACCACCAGCGGGAGCGTCGCCACCACCAGCGGGAGCGGCGCTACCGGCCTCCCGGGGCCGGGCGCGACCGGCACCGCGACCACCGGGCTCCTGGGTTCGGTCTCCACGACGGCGGCCAGCATCACCACCGTGACCAAGACCGTGACGCGGACCGTCGCGGCCTCCGCGTCGCCGGTGCTGGTGACCTCGCTGACCACTCCGCCCGCCGGCTACCGCCTGACCGCGCAGCGGGTGCTCGCGCTGGCCCGGCACGACCCCAGGGTCCGGGCCGAGCTCCGCAAGCACCCCAAGGCGGTGGCCTACGAGTACACCAAGGGCGCCCCCACCTGGCAGGTGAGCTGGTTCTCGCACACCAAGCCCCAGCGTGAGCTGCTCCAGGTCTACGTCGACGACAACACCGGCGCGGTCACCCAGGCCTGGACCGGCTATCAGGTGGCCTGGTCGATGGCCCGGGGCTATCCGGGCGCCTTCGGCCGGCGCGTCAACGCCTGGTACATCTGGGTCCCCTTCTGCCTCTTGTTCGCCGCGCCCTTCCTCCCCGTGCCCTTCCGCCGCGCTCGGCATCCGGCCTCGCCTGAAGGCGGCGAGGGCACGTCGTCCGGCTGCCGACGGCCAAGCCTGTGGCACCTGGACATCCTGGTCCTGCTGAGCTTCTCGGTCTCGCTGGCCTTCTTCAACCACGCCAAGATCGGGTTGTCGGTCCCGCTCGTCTACCCGCCGCTCATCTACCTGATGGTCCGGCTGCTCCTGCTGGCCCACGGCCGCGGGCGCCCCCGCCGTCCGCTCACCACGATCGCCCCCACGTCGTGGCTGGCGGTGGGGACGGTGTTCCTGATGGCGTTCCGGATCGGGCTGAACATCCTCAACTCCAACGTCATCGACGTGGGCTACTCCGGCGTGATCGGCGCCGACAAGCTGATCCACAACGTGCCGCTGTACGGGCACTGGCCCCACGACAACATGTACGGGGACACCTACGGCCCGCTCAGCTACTACCTGTACGTGCCGTTCCGCCTCATCTTCGGCTGGAGCGGCACCTGGGACTCGCTTCCGGCCGCCCACGGCGCCGCCATCTTCTTCGACCTGCTCTGCGTGGCGGGCCTCTACCTCCTCGGGCGCCGGCTCAAGGGCAACGCCCTCGGGGTGGTGCTGGCCTACTGCTGGGCCGCCTACCCGTTCACGCTCTACGCGCTGAGCTCCAACACCAATGACAGCCTCGTCGGCGCCGCGGTGATATTCGCGCTGCTCGCCGTCCGGTCCGCGCCCGGCCGCGGGGTGCTCGCGGCCATTGCCGGCCTGACCAAGTTCGCGCCGTTCGTCCTTGCCCCGCTGCTCATGCGCGGGACCGACGAGCGGCTGCGCTGGCGGACCGTGCTCACGTACGGCATCGCCTTCGCCCTCACCGTGGTGGTCCTGATGCTGCCCGTGCTGCTCCAGCATGACCTCAGGGCCTTCTGGGACGACTCCATCCGCTACCAGTCAGATCGCACCACGCCGTTCTCGGTCTGGGGACTGTGGGGCGGGCTGCACGGCGCGCAGAGCGCCCTCCAGGGAGCGGTGGTCGCGCTGGCCCTCGCCGCCGCCTTCGTCCCGGCGCGCCGCGGGCTCGTCGAGGTTTCCGCCCTGGCTGCGGCCATCCTCATCGCCCTGCAGCTCACCCTCAACTACTGGCTGTACCCCTATATCACGTGGTTTCTGCCCGCCGCGCTGGTCGCGCTGCTGGCCAGCCACCCGGATCCCCACGAGGGCCCGCAGGAGGTCTGGGCCGACGATCCGGGTCGCGCGTCCGAGCCGGTCCCGATCCACATCGCCCCGTCGTAGCGGCACGGGGTCCGCGTCGGCGGGTGCACGTCAACGACTTGCACTGAAGAGGGGACGCCCGCCGGCGAGGTTGACTTCTCAGATCGCACACCGGCCCTTTTTGGGGAGTGCGACGTGAAATGCGGTCATGTTGACTCCTCGGATCGCACGGTCGCGAGAGGCGCAGTGTGTGATCCCTGGAGTCAACCTCGCGGCGACCGCCCGCTTCGGCGCCGCCAACCACCGGAGCGCCGTCTTCAGTGCCGTCGTTCCAGTATGGGCTTCGCCCTGCGTCCTTGACCGGCTTGATCTCCGAATCCCCCCGGCAACCACGCGGCCGCGGAATCAACCGTCTAGCTGATCCCCTCGGGGGGCTCCAGCACCTGCCGGATCGCCACCGCCCGCAGCGCCTCCTCGCTCGTCGTGATGACGACCGCGTTGAGCCACGGGTCCTCGGTGGAAGTCTCGAACCGGACTGGCATCTTGGTGGTCATCGACTCGATGGCCTGTTCGCGCTTGACGCCGATCACGCCGCCGCGCGGACCCGTCATGCCCACGTCGGTGATGTAGGCGGTTCCGCCGCGGAGGATCCGCGCGTCCGCGGTCGGGACGTGCGTGTGCGTGCCGACCACCGCGGTGACGCGCCCGTCCAGATACCAGCCCATGCCCACCTTCTCGCTGGTGGCCTCTGCGTGCATGTCGACCAGGATGTGGTCGGCCTGGCCCCGCAGCGCGTGCAGGGCCGCGTCGGCCTCGGCGAAGGCGGGGCGGCCCGCATCCATGAACAGGTTGCCCGATAGCGACACCACGCCCAGCGAGACGCCGTCGCGCTCCACCACGCACCAGCCGTGCCCGGGCTGGCTGCGCAGGAAGTTGGCGGGGCGCAGGATCTCGCGCCGATCGTCGAGATACTCGTAGATCTCGCGCTGGCGGTAGGTGTGGTTGCCCAGGGTGATGACATCGACGCCGGCCGCGAACAGCTGATTGGCGATCCTGGGGGTGATGCCCAGGCCGCCCGCCGCGTTCTCCCCGTTGACCACCACGAAATCGGGTGTGAATCGGTCGCGAAGCGCAGGCAGCAGACCGAGCAGCGTGCGCTTGCCCAGGCCGCCGACGATGTCACCCGCGAACAGGATGTTGATGGCTCGTGGCATTCCAGATCGACCCCGCGCGCCCTCATAATCACAGGTATGCGTCGATGGGCCCGACCGCGCGCGGAGCCCCCGCCTCCGCCGGACTGTGAGCCAGAGCCCGAGGCGGTCGAGGCCGGCGGCCCGGTGCGCGATGGCGCGGACTCAGACGCCGAGGGCCGTCACGCCGCGGAGAGCAGTGGCGACGCCCTGAAGGCCGGGGCCGCGACGCAGGCCCGCCTGACGCCGACGCCCCATCCGGCGCCGCCGGTGGTCGTCCCGCGCTGGATCCAGATCGTGACGCTCCCGCTCGCCATCCTGGCGCTGTGGGCGCTGGCGCGGGCCTCGGGCTCCGTGCTGCTCATCCTCGTCGTGGCGGCGACGGTGGCGCTCATCCTGTCGCCGATCGTGAGGTTCCTCGAGCGCCTGCTTCCGCGCGGCCTGGCCATCTTCCTCGTCTACCTGGGCGGGTTCGCGCTCGTTGCCGGCATCGGCGTCCTGCTGGCCAGCCCGGTGACGACACAGATCTCCCGATTTGAGGCCAACGTGCCCGAGATCGTCCGCCACGCCAACACTGAGCTGGCCAACCTCCAGAGCTTCCTCGACAAGCACGGGATCCACGTCCACATCACCAAGCAGGGCTCCAGCGCGCTCGACACGCTCCAGAAGGACGTGCTCAAGCGCTCGGGCGACATCGTGGCCTTCTCGAAGGACCTGCTCTCGGAGATCGTCACCATCGGCTTCGACCTCGTCCTCACGCTGGTGCTGTCGATCTACCTGTTGGTCTACGGCCGCGACATCGGGAACCTCATGCGCCGGATCATGCCCCCGGGGGACGGCACGCCCGAGGACGACTATCCGCTGCTCGTTCAGCACGCCGTCTCGGGCTACGTCCGCGGCCAGCTCCTGTTCAGCCTGGTCATGGGCGGCAGCGCTGCCATCGCCCTCGAGATCCTCGGCCTGGTGGGCATCTTCCCCGCCGGCAAGGACTATGCGGTGTTCTTCGGAGCGTTCTACGGGCTGATGGAGTTCATCCCGTACATCGGGCCGATCCTGGGCCCCGTACCGGCGGTTCTCGTCGCGCTGTTCGACAACCCGATCACCGCGGTCTGGATCGTCCTGCTCTTCGTGGCCCTCCAGCAGCTCGAGGGGCACGTCGTGGCTCCGCAGGTGTTCCGCATCTCCTTGCGGATCAACCCGATCATCATCATCCTGGCGCTGCTCGTCGGCTTCAAGCTCTACGGGATCATCGGAGCGCTGGTGGCCCTGCCCGTGATCGCGGTGATTCGCCAGACGGTGGTGTACCTCCGCCGGCATCTGGTGTTCGAGCCGTGGGGCGTCGCGGGGGTCGGGCTCGGGCTCATGTCCGGCAGCCCGGATCGATGTCCGGACTGCGGTGCGGCCGCCACCGGCGGCGACGCCTACTGCCGCGCCTGCGGCGCTTCGCTGGAGCCGCGCGTGACCGCCCCGCGCTGAGGCCTCCCGCGCTGAGGCCCGAGAGGCCCCGACCCATTAGCCTCAGCGCGGTGTCGACCGCCGCGGGAAACGAAGCGCCCGCCACCCCGCTTGCGGTCCGCGGGCTGACCAAGCGCTTCGGCGCCCGCGCCGCACTGCAGTCGGTGAGCTTCGAGCTGGCGCCCGGCGAGCTGGTGGGGATCGTCGGTCCGAACGGCGCGGGTAAGACGACCCTGCTCTCGATCCTGGCCGGGGTGCTGTCCGCGGACGAGGGGGAGCTGACCGTGTCGGGTCGCGACGCCGGATGGGTTCCCCAACAGCCGGCGCTCTATTCCAAGCTGTCGGTGGCCGAGAACCTGCGGCTGTTCGCCCGGCTGGAGAAGCTCGCCGACCCCGAGGTGGCGGTGGCGCGCATGCTCGCCCAGACCGGCTTGGCCGACCGGGCCGACGAGGAGGTGGGACGGCTGTCGGGCGGCAACCAGCAACGGGTCAACATCGCCATCGGGCTGCTCGCGGAGCCCCCGCTGCTGCTCCTGGACGAGCCGTCGGCATCGCTGGATCCGCGTCAGCGCGAGCGTCTGTGGGAGTTCATCTCGGCGCTGGGCACCACCGTCGTGTTCTCGACCCACGACGTGGGCGAGGTGGAGCGCTACGCCACCCGTGTGCTGCTCCTGGCCGATGGCGAGCTGCTGTTCACCGGCACGCCGGCCGAGCTCGAGCAGGCCGTCGGCGGCGACCCGCGCGATCTCGAGGCGGCGCTCGTCAGCTTCCTTCACCAGCACGGGCACTGAGTGCGCTGGCTCCTCGTCAAGGACCTGCAGATCCTGCGCCGCTCGCCACTCCTGGTGGGCCTCCTCGTCGTCTACCCGATCGCGATCGCCCTGATGATCGGGTTCGCGCTCTCCAGCCCGCCGGGCAAGCCGACGGTGGCGTTCTACAACGAGGTGCCCAAGGGCGAGGGCACCATCAGCCTGGGCGCCCAGAAGCTCGATGTGGCCGGCTATGCGAAGGACCTGCTCAGCTCCGTGCAGCCGATCAAGGTCCACTCGCAGGCGCAGGCCATCGCCGCCGTGCGCGACGGCCGCGCCTTGGCGGCCGTGGTCATCCCCGCCGACCTGCCCCAGCAGGTCCAGAGCCTCATCACCCAGGGCGTGGGCAATCCCACGGTGGCGCTCTATCTCAACAGCCGCGATCCGATCGAGCGCCAGTACGTCGACCAGGCCATCTCGTCGCGGATCAACCAGGTCGAGCAGGGCGTATCGAAGCAGGTGCTGCGCGTGGCGGTCACCGATCTACAACAGGTGCTCGACGGGGGCAACGTGCAGATCCTGGGGCAGGACGTGCGGCTGCTCGGACTGCGCAACGCGCGCACGATCGTCCAGGGCACGCTGGCGTCGCTGCCGCGCTCATCGCCCCTGCGTCCGGCCCTGGGCCAGGTCATCAGCTTCGCCGACCTGGCCATCCAGGGACTGGGTTTCGCCAAGCCCGTACTGGGGACGATCGGCACGCCGCTGACCATCAACGAGACCCAGCTCGCCGGGCGGACGACCCCCACCGACGCCTATGCGGCCGCCATTGCGGTGATCGTCTCGCTGATGTTCGTGGCCATGCTGCTGGCGGCGGGAATGCTGGCCCTGGAACGCTCCGAGCACGCGTATCCGCGCCTCATCCGAGGCCTGGTCAGCACCGGTGGCCTGCTCGCGGAGAAGGTCGCGCTCGCCGGCGGGTGCGCCACCCTGGTCACGCTGGTGATGGCCGCCTTCGTGTCGCTGTTCGTCGGAATCGACTGGACCCGGTTCGAGCTGTGGCTTGTGGCCCTGGCGTTCGCCGGCGTCGCCTTCGGCGCCCTCGGCGTCGCCATCGGCGCCGTCGCGCGCGAGGTGAGCGCCGCGTCGCTGATGGCGTTCCTCGTCTCGCTGCCGATTGCCTTCGTGGCGCTGGTGCCGGCCAGCGCCGTGTCGGGCGCGCTCAAGACCGTGCTCGACGTCATCGC
>DASXJW010000113.1:0-44656 GCA_036497165.1 Solirubrobacteraceae bacterium | reverse complement strand
GCTCGGGGCGCGGATCGTCGCCGTATGTGACTCCTACCACGCGATGACGAGTGACCGCACGTACCGCAAGGCGCTCAGCGCCGAGGTGGCGCTCACCGAGCTGTGCGCCTGCGCGGGCAGCCAGTTCGATCCCCAGGTGGTCGAGGCTTTTCTGCGCCTTCGAGCGCGGGCCAGCCGCGCGCCTCTCACGACCGTGACGCCGACCGCCGTGGAGCTCAGCGCCGCGCACGGCTAACAGCTCGCAGGCCAAGGGGGCCACGAGGACGGCGTCATCGCCCGGGCCTGAACCCTTTGCGTGTCACACGGGGTCTATCCGGACACGAACATGAACACGGAAAGGACCCAGTGCTGAACTTCACCAGGAAGGTCTCCGCCGACCGCGGACCAGGCTCGAGATCGGGCCTGCCCGATCACGCGGAGCGCGCCACCTTTGCCGCCGGATGCTTCTGGGGCGTCGAGGCGTCGTTCCGGGAGATCGAAGGCGTGCTGAAGACGACCGTCGGCTATACCGGTGGCACGGTCGAGAACCCGTCGTATGAGCAGGTGTGCTCTGACACCACCGGCCATGCCGAGGCCGTGGAGGTCTGGTTTGACCCGGCGATCGTCAGCTTCGAGGATCTGTTGCGCACCTTCTGGGCCGTCCACGATCCCACCAGCCGCAACCGGCAGGGCTGGGACTTCGGCAGCCAGTATCGCTCCGCGATCTTCTTCCACGATCCCGATCAGCAGCGCCAGGCGATTGCCTCCCGCGACGAGCACCAGGCTCAGCTGGCCAAGGAGATCGTCACCCAGATCGTCCCCGCGGCCGACTTCCATGACGCCGAGGACTACCACCAGCGCTACTTCGAGAAGCACGGGGGCGCTGTTTGCGCCACCTCCCTGCGCTGACCATCGCTCAGCTCTCCTCGAGCCCCAGGTAGGGCTCGAGGAGGGCGCGCAGCTGCATGCGCCCGCGGTGCAGGCGGCTCTTGAACGCCGCCTCGCCGATCCCGGCCACCTCCGCCGCGTCATGCGTGGAGAGACCCTCGATGTCGCGCAGCACGACCGCGGTCCGCCACTCCGGCGGCAGCTGGTTCAGCGCGTCGTCGAGCGTGCGAGCGAACTCGTCGGCCAGCGCCCGGGCATCGGGCCCCGACTCCGGCGCCTCGGGCAGCGCCGCTACCGGATCCTCGCCATCGCCCACGGGCTCGGCCCGCGGGAGCGTGTGCCGCCCGAGCCGGCGCTGGGCCTCGTTGAACGCGATCCGGTACAGCCAGGTGGAGAACGCCGCCCGTCCCTCGAAGCGGTCCAGGCCCCGCCACGCTCGCAGGAACACCTCCTGGGCCACGTCGCCGGCGTCATCGGCCTCCAGGCCGAAGCGCCGCAGCGCGGCGTAGACGCGGTCGGCGTGCATCATCACCAGCTCGGCGAACGCGGCCTGGTCCCCGCCACGGGCCCTGGCGATGAGGTCCTGCTCGGAGTCCGGGCCGCCGCTCACGGAGGCGTTATACCGCCGTGAGCGGGCGCGCCCAGCCTTCGCCGGCCTACGCCTTCTCGAGGGTGAGCGAGCAGGAGTTGATGCAGTAGCGCTCGCCCGTGGCCCCAGGGCCGTCGGGGAACACGTGCCCGAGATGGCCTCCGCAGGCGGCGCAGGTCACCTCGACGCGGTGCATGCCGTAGCTGCGGTCCGCGGTCAGCTCGACATGGGCGCGGTTGGCCGGCTCGGTGAAGCTCGGCCACCCGGTGCCGGAGTCGAACTTGGTGTCCGAGGCGAACAGCTCCGCGCCACAGCCGGCGCAGCGGTAGGTGCCGGTGCGCTTCTCGTGGACGAACTGCCCGGTGAAGGGGCGCTCGGTCGCCTTGTGCCGCAGCACCTCGTACTGCTCGGAGGTCAGCTGCTCGCGCCACTCCCGGTCGGTCTTGACGACGGGCCCGGCGGACGTCTGGTTCTTGGTCGTATCGGTCATGCTCCCTTTGACCCGGGCAGGACGCCGGACGGTTCAGGACGAAGGCTCGTCCAGACGAGCGCGCACCAGGGCGGCGACCCGCACCGCGTCTACCCCTCCCTCGGGCGCCGGCAACCCGCCAAGCCTGCGCACGAGTGCTCGCAGGCCGGTGAGCACCCGGTCGCACTCGGGGCACTCGCGCACGTGGCGCTCCATCCGTGCCCGGTCGCCCGCCACCAGCTCGCCGTCCACGTACTCGGACATGTGGCCGGGCGCCCAATGGTGATCGCGCGCGAGCCGCACCCGGTATGAGAGCCTCATGGGACGTATGACCTCGGCAACGCCCGAAGAGGTTCGCACACCCCGGCCGTCCGGCGCGGCCGGCGGCCCTGCCACCAGCCGCGGTGGTCTGCCGCCCGGGCCGCGCGCGCCAGCCCTGTGGCAGACGCTCGCCTGGATGAGCCGGCCCGGCGCCTTCCTGCAGAGCGTCCACCGCCGCTTCGGGGACCCCGCGACGATCCGCACGTACTGGACCGAGGAGCCGATGGTGCTCTTCAGCCACCCCGATGCCGTGCGCGAGGTCTTCGCCCTGCCCGCGGCGATCGCCCCCGCCGGGCAGAGCTGGGAGTTCCTGCGTCCGTTCGCTGGGCCCCACTCGATCCTCGTCATCGACGGCGATGAGCATCTGCGCGAGCGGCGGCTGCTGCAGAAGCCGTTCCACGGGGAGCAGATGCGGGCGCTGGCGCCGGTGATCGCGGACCTGGCACGGGCCGAGCTGCAGAGCTGGCGGGGCCGCGTCAACACGCTCGAGCGCATGCGGGCGCTGACCCTCGAGATCATGCTCCGGGTCGTGTTCGGGGCCCGGGACAACGGCGAGTTCGCCCGGCTGCACGGCGCGGTCGAGGACGCCCTGGCGGGGGTTCGCTCCCTGCCGCGGGTGCTGGCGATGGCCGTGGTCATGAAGGAGCTTGGGCCCCACAGCCCCTGGGGTCGCTTCCGCCTCGCCGTGGAGCGCTTCGACGCCCTGCTGTATGACCTGCTCGCGCGGCGCCGGCGTGAGCCCGACGAGGGGGCCTCGGTCCTGTCCCTGCTCCTGGCCCAGCGAGACGAGGACGGCCGGCCGCCCACCGACCAGCACCTGCGCGACCAGCTCGTCGCGCTGCTCATGGGCGGGCACGACAGCTCGGCGGCCTCGCTGGCCTGGGCGTTCGAACGACTCGCCCGCGCCCCTGAGGCGCAGGCGCGACTGGGTGAGGAGGATCCCACCTATCTCGACGCGGTGGTCAAGGAGGTGCTCCGGGCGCGGCCGGCTCTCACGATCGCGCCGCGGCTGCTGCTGGAGCCGGCGCGCGTCGCCGGGCGGACGATCCCGGCGGGGGTCCAGGTGGCCGCCTGCCTGTGGTTGGCCATGCGACGCGAGGACCTGTGGCCCAACGCGGCGGTCTTCCGGCCCGAGCGCTGGCTCGAGGGATCGCCGCCGCGGCCCGGCTCGTGGATCCCGTACGGCGGCGGGGTGAGACGCTGCGCGGGCGCTCCGTTCGCCGAGATGGAGATGCGCGAGATCCTGCGGGCGGCGGCCCCCCTTCAATTCCGCCCCGCTCGCGCGGCCTCGGAGCGAGCGCGGCGCAGCATGCTGGTGGTCGTGCCCGAGCGGGGCGGCGAGATCATCGTGGACTGATGACCGCCCGCCGGGCCTCGTCCTCGTAGGGGTTGTGCGCGTAGCCGAGGCGCAGATAGGACAGCGGCATGCGGATGGGATGGTGCTGCATCTGCCACACGTGGCACAGCTCGTGGCAGACGAGGTCCTCGTCAGCGGCGAGCTGGGGCGAGCGCAGGAGGATGAGGTTCCACATCGTGTAGCCGTCGAACCGGCGAAACCACGGCAGCGCGAACAGCCATCTTGCCGCGACGATGCGGACCCCGCGGATGTCGACCGGGCGGGGGTAGAGGGCGAGCCGGTCAAGCCGGGCCTTGGCGCGGACGAGAACCTCGGCGCCCAGGGGCGCCACCTCAGAGTCCGCCCAACGACAACGGATGTGACTCATAGCGTCGAGCCAGCCGGTAGAAGAACCCGCCGTCGCTCTGGTCGCTGGTGGTGCCGGTGGCGCCGCCGCCGAACAGCAGCCCCACCACACCGGCGTTGCGGGTCGCGCGCAGGTGCGCCCCGGAACGATCGTCCAGCCACGACTGCAGGCGGTTGTCGCGGTAACGGCCCCAGGTGTCGTTGAGCCTGGTGTCGCCCAGCGGCAGCTGCCAGAGCACCACCCGGGTGTGGGTGCGCGCGGTGAAGGCGGCGAGGTAGGCGTCGTGGCGACGGAAGTCCGCGGGGCCCCACCAGGTGCGCGGGTTGTTCTCCACGTGCTGGTAGAAGCCGGCGTCGCGGTCGGTGACGTCGTTGAAGACGAGGTCGAAGTGGGCGTGCAGCGACTCATAGAAGGCGGCGGACTTGGCACCGAGCGCCCTCATGTGGGCCAGGGGCGGCTTGGAGTAGGTCGGGTCCTCCTTGGTGCCCCACGTGCTCAGATGCCAGGCCAGCTTCACGCGCGGCGCCAGCCGGTTGCGCAGGACGATCAGCCGGTGGGCGAACGAACGGGCTAGCGCGGTGGCGCCGGCCTGTTCCAGGTAGCCCCACAGGTCGGGCTCGATGTGGATGACCACCAGGTGATCGCCGGCCGACCCCGCGACGCGGCGCAGGAGGAGCTCGTAGTCGGCCCAGTACGCGCGCATCGTCGACGGATCGCGCAGGTTGGAGAGATCCTTCTGCATCTCGGTGGAGCCGGTGGCGGGGGCGGATGGGAGCAGCTGGTAGTAGCTGAACACCGGGATCTCGTGGGCGGCGATCGACTCGCGTACGTACATGGAGGCGAACGTGCCGTTCGGGCTCCAGGTGGACCATCCATGACCGGTGTTCACCCCGCCCGACAAGTACTGGTAGCGGGCCTCCACGTGCGTCCGCTGGGCGAGATGCTGCGCGTCGCCCGGCGAATCGGCGACGCCGAGGAGCATGTGGTGGGGCCACCCGAGCGGCAGCACGGCCAGCGAGGCAAGGCCCGAGAGCAGCGTGCGGCGCATGAGCGCGCACGGTAGCGCCGCGGCCGTCACGCCCGCGCGGGCAGCAGCGCCCGCAGGTCGCCGATCACGTCTGATTCCTGCGCGTCCTTGTCCGGCCGGTAGCGCTTGACCCGGGCGAAGCGCAGCGCGATGCCGCCCGGGTAGCGCGTGGAGGCCTGGACGCCGTCCAGCGCGATCTCGACCACCAGCTCGGGACGCACCATCACGGCGATCCCATGCCGTTCGGTCTCGCGGGCCAGCAGCGCATCGGTCTGCCAGCGCAGCAGCTCGTCGGTGAGCCCCTTGAACGTCTTGCCGACCATGACGAACCCGCCGGCATCCGGGTCGCGGGCGCCGAGGTGCAAATTGGAGAGCCATCCCCGCCGCCGGCCGTGGCCCCACTCCGCGCCGAGCACCACCAGGTCATAGGTCCGCACCGGCTTGACCTTGCGCCACGCCCGGCCGCGCCGGCCCGCAGCGTAGGTCGACGCCGCGTCCTTGACGACGACGCCCTCGTGCCCGGCGTCCAGGGCATCCTGCAGAACCCGCTGGCCCACCTCGGGGTCGTCGGTGAAGACGCCGGGGATCCGCTGGGCGGGCGCGATCGCCTCCAGCCGAGCGGCGCGCTCGTGAAGGGGCGCGTCGAGCAGGTCCTCACCGTCGACGTGCAGCAGGTCGAAGAGGAAGGTGACGATCCCCTCCGGGGGCGCTTCGCTGTCGATCTGCGACACCGTGTACTGAAAGGGCGCGGGGCCCGCGGCGTCCATCCACAGCGCCTCGCCGTCGAGCACCGCCTGGGTCACCGGGAGCCGGCGGACTGCCGCGACGATGCCGGGCAGGGTGTCGGTGATGTCGTTGAGGTTGCGCGTGTAGATGCGGACCTCGGCGCCGCGGCGATGGATCTGGATGCGGATCCCGTCGAGCTTGAACTCCACTGACGCGCGCGCCAAGCCCGCCAGGGCGTCCGCAACCGTCGCGCCGGTCGAGGCGAGCATGGGGAGGATGGGGCGGAAGATCTCAAAGCCGACCGCGCGCAGGCCCTGTTCCCCCTCGGTCATGGCGATCTGGGCCATCCGCGTCAGATCGCCCGAGAGCATGAGCGCCCGCCGGGCGATGTCGCCGGGGACGCCCGCGGCCCGTGCCACGGCGTCGGCCATCAACCCGGCCAGCGCTCCCTGCCGCAGGCCGCCCGTCAACAGACCCACCAGAAACCCCGCTTCCGGCTCGGTGGCGCGGCTTACCAGCTCACCGAGCAGTTCGCGGCGCCGGGCCGCCGATCCGCTGCCGGTGGCCGCCTCGATGGCGTCGATGGCCTGGTCGACGTCGGCCACGATCAGCGACGGCTCGACGGCCGGCGCCCGGTCGATGCCGCGCAGCGTCGCGTAGCCGATCCCCACCCGCCCCTGGCGCGGGATTCCGGAGAGGAACCCGACGACGACGGGCACCTCCTCGGGTTCCAGCCGGCCGAGCAGGTCCGCGAGGATGGCGATCTTGGCGGAGCGTGAGGTGGTGGCGGCGACGCCGGCCGATGCGGTGACGACGTCGGCGAACCCCGTCACCTGCGCCGGACCTCCAGCAACCGCAGCCAGACCTCGCTGGCCGTGGGATAGGACGGCACCACGTGCCACAGGGTGTCCAGGGTGACCTTCCCCACGATGGCCGTGGTGGCCGAGTGCAGGAGCTCGGCGACCTCGGCGCCCACGAACGTCGCGCCGACGAGCGTGTCGCTCGACCGGTCCACCACGAGCTTGGCGCGGCCGGTGTAGTCGTCGCGCAGGAGGCTGGCGCCCGCAACCTGGGCCAGGTCGTACTCGAGCACCTCGGTGTCGATCCCCTGCTCCCGGGCGGCGGATTCGGTGAGGCCGACCGATGCGACCTGCGGGTCGGAGAAGATGACCGCCGGCACCATGTCATGGTCGGCGAGATCCCGGTAGCGCAGGCCGGCGGTCGCCCGCCCCTCCGCCCGCGCGGCGATCACGTCGCCGGCGATGCGGCCCTGGTACTTGCCCATGTGGGTCAGCAGGGCGCGTCCGTTGATGTCGCCGACGGCATACAGCCAGTCCCCGGCGCCGGGCACCGCCAGGTGATCGTCTGTGGTCACGAAGCCGTGAGAGCCGCCCAGGTCCACCCCGATCCGATCCAGGCCGAGCTCGGCCGAGGCGGGAGTGCGCCCGGCGGCGACGACGATTTCGTCGACCTCGATCGTGGCGCCGCCCGCGACGATCGTGGCGGGGCCGCCGTGGATGTGCCCGATGCCGGTGTCCTGCGCTTCGGAGCGCTGCACCGACTCGATCTGGGTGTCGAGCAGGACGGTGATCTCCCGCCGGTCGAACTCGGCGCCGAGGATCTCGCCGGCAAACGGCTCGAGGTGCCCGAGCAGGCGCGGGCCGACCTCGATGACGGTGACCTCGCGGGCACCGAGCCCATGCAGCCACGTCGTCGATTCACACGCCACCACGCCGCCGCCGATCACGGCGACGCGCGCGGGGACCTCGCGCAGGTTGGTGACATCGCGCGACGTCCAGGGCCTGGCCTCGCGCAACCCGGGGACCGGGGGCACCGACGCTCTGGTGCCCGCCGCCAGCACGACCGCGTGCGTGGCGCGGATCGGCCGGACCGAGCCATCGGACGCGGTGACGTCCACCGCGTTGGGCCCGCTGAGCCGGCCGCGACCGCGGATCACGTCGATTCCAGCGCCGTTGGCCCACTTCACCTGGCCCGAGTCGTCGTGGTGGTGGGTGAAGTCATCGCGGCGCGCGAGCGCGGCGCTGACGTCGAGGGGACCCGAGAGCATCTGGGCGACGCCGGGCATGGCCCGCGCGGTGGCGGCGAGCTCGACCGGGCGCAGGAGCGCCTTGCTGGGCATGCAGGCCCAGTAGGAGCACTCGCCGCCGACCAGTTCGGCCTCGACGATGACGGCCCGGCGGTCGCTGCCCTGGATGGCGTATTGGGCGGCGTTCTCGCCGGCTGGGCCGCCGCCGATGACGACGACGTCCCAGGTGTCCGTGGCAGCTGTGTTCATGGGGCTCCTCGCGGCGTGGTGGTCACGACAGTCCAGCAGGTCCCCGTCGCCCACGTTCACGAGGCGTTAACGCTGACGTGTAACGACCGGGGCCCGCCAGGGTGGTTCTAGTGTGAGGATGGAAATGATCAATCTGGCACGACAGCGAGTCCACGGCCACCTCTGGCCGATCCTGCAGACGGCGGTGGCCGCGGTGGGCGCCTGGTGGGTTGCCGTGCTCGCCGGCGTGGAGCACCGGCCGACGTTCGCGGCGATCGCCGCCATCATCTCCCTGGGCGCCGCCTTCGGCGAGCGCCGGCAGCGCGCGGTTCAGCTGATCGCCGGGGTGATGCTGGGGATCGTGCTCGCCGACCTGCTCGTGCGCGCGATCGGGGTGGGGGTCCCGCAGATCGGCCTGCTCGTGGTCATGGCCATGCTGGCCGCGGTGCTCCTCGGCGGCAGCGAGCTGCTGGTGACCGAGGCGGCGGTGTCCGCGATCCTCGTCTCGACGCTGTCCTCCACCCCCGAGGTCAGGCTGCTGGACGTCCTCATCGGCGGCGGGATGGCCCTGATCGTCCACACGCTCGTGTTCCCGCCCGAGCCGGTCACGGGCGTGGCGCGGGCCACCAACGCCGTGTTCGGAGAGCTCGGCGTCCTCCTGCGCGATGCCGCGGGCGCACTGGCGGGCGGCGATGCTCGCCTCGCCGAGGCCGCGGCCACCGGCGCGGAGTCGGTCGAGCAGCGCGTCGACGAGCTGCGCCAAGCCGTGATGGTCGGCAGCGACACCGCGCGCTGGGCGCCGCTGCGCCGCGGGTCCCGCGTTGAGCTCGACCGCTACGCCCGCGTCCTGCCGCACGCCGATCTGATCGCGCGCAGCGTTCCCGTGCTGGCGCGGCGCATCCGTCAGTACGTGCGTGCTGGGAGCCCCGCAGTGCCCGAGCTGGCCGATGCCATCCGCGACCTCGGCCTCGCCGCCTGGGAGCTGCCGACTCAGTTCGACGAGCCCTGGCGCAGCGGCGACGTCCTGCGCCTGGCCCTGCGTGCCGCCGGCGGCGCGACGTCGGCGGCGGCGCTCGACCCGCACCTGGCGATCAGCGACATCGCCGGCCAGGTCCGCTCGATCGCCATCGACATCGTCCGCGCCTCCGAGGCGGGGGAGACCGACCACAGCGCGCTGACCGAGGCTCCCACGGAGGAGCTCCTGGCCGCGCTGCCCCTGCCCGAGGCCGCCGCGGCCTGATCAGGGTCAGCCTCGTCTGTCTGCCGTGGCGTCCGGGCACGACGCAAGGGCACGGCAACGGTGGCACTGAGGGCAGGGCGGGTGGCCGCCGCGAGGGTGTTCGTCCATCGCTCTTGACCTCTCAGATCGCACGGTGCCCGTTCTGGGAGCGCGCGATCTGAGCAGTCAACATGACTCGCGTTTCAGATCACACGCCCCGCGCAAGGGCGGTGTGCGATCTGAGAAGTCAACATATGCGAGGCCGCGACATCACGACATAGCGCTGTGGAGGATCAGGTAGGCGCCGGTCGCGATCAGCGTCCCCGCCAGGACGGAGCGGAGCCGCTCGGCGGGGATGGCACGGGCGAGGCGCCACCCCGTCAGCGCGCCGGCGAGCAGGGGGATCCCCATCACCGGCACCAGCGGCCAGGCAATGGCGCCGCGCAGCGCGTAGCCGACGGTCCCAACCCCGGCGATGATGATCGACTGCGCCTGGGCGGCGCCCAGCGCCGGGAGCATGGCGATGCCCGCGGAGACGAGCAGGGGAACGCTCAGGAGTTGGCCCCCGAGGCCGAACAGCCCGCTGACGACCGCCACGCCCAGGCCGATGGGAGCGACGACGGTCCACCTCGGCGGCCCGACGGCCGGCGCCGTCGTCCTGTGGGCCGCGCGCCGCTGATGCTCGCGGATGTAGAGCAGGGCCCCGGTGGCGGCCACGCACAGGCCGAGCAGGATCCCGAAGGCGCCTCCCGAGACGCGCGCGTTGGCCAGCACGCCGACCGGCGTGCCGATGACGGCCGCGCCCACGAGCACGGTGGCCACGCGACGGGTGCCGGCGCCGCCCAGTTGGCCCGAGCGCAGGTAGGCCCCGGTCCCCAGGGCTGCCGCGCCCAGGTTGGTGGCGATCGCGGTGCCGCTGACCGCCGACGGGGGCAGCCCCGAGAGCAGGAACAGCCCGATGGTCACCAGTACGCCCCCGGGCCCCAGCGCGGTGGTGCCGACGCCGCCGGCGAATCCGAACAGGCCCAGCAGCACGAGCGTGGCGGCGGCGAGGTGGTCGGCGCTCTGGGTGATCGCCGCCGCGGCCAGGGGCATCACGCGCCCGGCGACGGTGGACGCACGTCGGGCACCCCTGGCATTCGGCGATGATCCCAGGTCAAGGCGGCGCGCACCGTGCCGACTATCTGGCCATGACCACTCGCGAGCTCATCATCTGTGCCGGCCTCGCCCTGGCCGCCTGGGGTCATCTGCTCATGCACGAAGTGCCGGGCGTGGCCACCGCCTGGATGCGGATGGACTCGCTCTTTCCGCGGGCGTGGCGCTCCTCGCCGGGGGTTGCGGGTGCCTGCCTGCTGACGGTCGGGGCGCTCTGCGTGCTGGTGCCGGCCCTCGGCTGAGCAGTCTCAAGGGGCTCTCTTGACGATCGGCCACACTGAGGTGCATGAACGCGACCTCCTTTCTCGGCGACAAGCCGATCGGGCGCATCGGCTTCGGCGCCATGCAGCTGGCCGGACCGGGCGTCTTCGGCCCGCCATCTGACCCCGCCTCCGCCCGCGCCGTGCTGCGCCGCGCCATCGAGCTCGGCGTGGACCACATCGACACCTCGCAGTACTACGGACCCGACGTCGTCAACGACCTCATCCGGGACACCCTGCATCCCTATCCGGAGAACCTCAAGCTCGTCACCAAGGTGGGCGCGCGGCGCGACGAGAACGCCGCCTGGCTGCCCGCCCTCTCGCCCGCCGAGCTGAGACAGGGCGTGGAGGACAACCTGAGGTCGCTGCGCGTCGAGCGCATGGACCTCGTCAACCTTCGCGTCGCCGACGAGCGCGGCGGGCCGAGCGAGCCCACCGACGAGCAGCTGGCCACGCTGATCGACCTGCGCGCGGAGGGCAAACTGGATCTCATCGGCGTCTCCAACGTCACGGTCGAGGGCGCCCGGGCTGCCGCCGAGGTCGTGGACCTGGGCGAGGTCCAGAACGCCTACAGCGTGCTGGATCGCCTCAACGAGCCGCTGCTGGACTTCTGCCGCGAGCGCGAGATCGCCTTCGTGCCCTTCTTCCCGCTGGGCTCCGCGTTCGCCGGAGGCCCGAACACGCTGGCGGCAGACCCGGCCATCGCCCAGGTCGCCGCCCGGCACGGCGCCACGCCCACGCAGGTTGCGCTGGCGTGGTTGCTGGCCCGCTATGACCGGATCCTGCTCATCCCCGGCACCACCTCGGTGGCCCACCTGGAGGAGAACATGGCCGCCGGGGACCTGGCGCTGGACGACGAGGACATGGCGGCGCTCGAGGATGTGCGGCCGGTGGGGCGACCCCAGCGCTGAGCCCGCGGGCGCGGCTGGGCGCTCGCGGGCGCAGGTGGGCGCGGGTCTGGCGCGCCCCAGCGGGCGGTTCCCCGGAGCGTTCATATTTTGAACGCACATAGAGCTGGTTGGACCCATTGTCATTTGCCCTGCGCAGGAGCACTATTCGAGTTCTCTCGGGGGCATCCGAGATCCATCGCTCCTTTCACGGAAGAGGGACCAATGGCTCATCAGCATTCGGTCGATTTGCAGGTCAAGGTGGCGGCTGCCGTCCTAACAGCCGCTCTCGTACAGGCACCGCTCCGGTTCACCGCCTACGCGTTGATGCTGCGTCGCTCGCGCCGCGAGTGCCCGCAGCTGTTCGACGGCCAGGCGGCGGCAGCCGCCGTCGCGGCCTGCCTGGCCGAGTACGAACGCGAGCTGGCGGCCTAGATCACCCCGAACCCAGGTATCTGACCGCCGGCTCGCAACCGACCTCTGTCACACCACCGGGCCCGTGGACTCCCGCAGCACGAGCTTGGTGGCCAGCTCCACGCCCATCGATCAGGTGGGTGGGGCGGAAGGGGGGGCGGGCCAGGGCGGAAGCTCGGGGCGCAGGCGCTCGCACGCGGCCGCCAGGGCCAGCACCGATACGTCGCCGAAGCGCCGGCCCACGAGCTGGATTCCGATCGGCCGGCCGTCCGCCGTGGTCGTCCACGGCACGCTGATCGCCGGGTGGCCCGAGATGCTGAAGGTGACCGTGAAGGCGATGTGCTCGAGCGTGCGATCGGGATCGTTGCCTGGGCTGGGAAGCTCGGCCGGGAACGCCGCCACGGGCGCGACCGGCGCCAGGATGTAGTCAAAGCCCTCGATCGCATCTCGCGCGGCGATGCTGATCGCCTCGAGCTGGCTGAAGGCCTCGAAGAGCTCGATCCCCGACAGGCCGGAGGCCGCCTCCATCCAGGCCCGCAGGTACGGCAGCATCCGCTCCTGGCTGTCGTCCGGCAGCGCCCGCAGGTCGTGGAGGCTGCGTGTGCGCCAGAAGCGATCCAGCCCGTCGAGCATCGTGTCGGTGATGAGCGGGCCGATCGTCTCCACCTGGGCTCCGGCCTCGCTCAGCACGGCCGCCGCGGACTCGACGGCGCAGGTCACCTCGTCCTCGACGGGCATCCCGGCACCAGCATCGAGGGCCAGGGCGATGCGGGCCCCGGCCAGGTCGACGTCCAGGTCGCCCCAGTCGAGGTCCTGCGGCGGGAGGCTCATGAAGTCCGCGTCATCGGGGCGGGACAGGATGGCCATGACCCCCGCCGCATCGGCGACCGTCCGGGTCAGGGGACCCGCGACGCGGGCGTAATACGGCGGGAAGACGGGGACCCGGCCAAAGCTGGGCTTGTACCCGACGACACCGGTCCAACCGGCCGGGAGGCGCACCGAGCCGCCGATGTCGGTGCCGATGTTGACGGGGGCGTAGCCCGCGACGGTGGCGGCGGCCGCGCCCGAGCTCGAGCCTCCCGGGTTCCAGGCCAGGTTCCACGGGCTCCGAGTCGTCCCGTGCAGGGTCGACACCCCCGAGGAGAGCATCCCGAAGTCGGGCATGGTCGTCTTGCCCACCAGCACGGCTCCGGCCTCGCTCAGCCGCGCCGCGGCGGGGGCATCGCGCGCCGCCGGGCGCAGGACGCTCGCCGCTGAGCCCAGTGGAGTGGGTACGCCCGAAGTGGCGATGTTCTCCTTGAGCGTGACCGGCACGCCGTCCAGCGGGCTCAACGGCCCGCGGGCGCGCCAGCGGTCCTCGGCTGCGGACGCGTGCGCGTCGGCCGCCTCATCGTCACGGAACCAGAGGGCGTTGATCCAGGGCTCCCACGCGTCGATCCGCGCCCGCACGGCGCGCAGCGCCTCGACGGGCGAGCACTCGCCCGACGCGAAGCCGGCGGCGAGGTCGACGGCGCTCAGGTCAGCCAGGTCGGTCATCGATGGCGTGTGAGTCTCGCATCGGCCGGTCATTGTCGCCACTGCGAGTCGACCGGGGCGCCCGGGTCCGCGATGTGCCATCGTCGTGAAATGCGCGACATCCGCGTTCTTGTCACGGATGGCGAGACGCGGGCCTGCGTAGCCGCGGTACGCGGCCTGGCCGACGCGGGCTTTGCCGTGATCTCCGCCGCCCCGCATGGGCGCATCGCCCCCGCCCACTGGTCCCGCGCAGTGGCGGAGCGCGCGCGGACCACCGATCCGCTGGCCGACGAGGCGGGGTTCGTGGCCTCGCTGGAGGCGGCGGTGCGCGAGCACCGCGCCGACGTGCTGATGCCGGGAGCCGACGCGTCGCTGCTGGCCATCTCCCGCGGGCGGTCGCATCTGGAGCCGCATGTCCGGATCGGCCTGCCTCCCGCCCACGATGTGTGGCGTGCCCTGGACAAGGTCGAGCTCACCGCGGCCGCCGGGCGCCACGGCCTCGCCCCGCCGCCGACGGTGGTCTGCCGCAGTGCGGAGGATGCGCTGTCGGCTGCCCGCGGCCTGGGCCTCCCGGTCGTCGTCAAGCCTCTGCGCTCGGTCGTCGAGCAGGGAGCGAGCCGACACCGCTCCGGCAGCGAGCTGGCGGCCGGCCCCGCCGAGCTCGAGGCCATCATCGCCGCGTTCGGCGGAGCCGGCCTGGTGCAGCGGCACGTCGCCGGAGCGCTCGTGTCATTCGGCGGCGTGTTCGCCGGCGGCGAGATGCTGGGCGAGGCTGTGTCTCGCTACCGTCGCACCTGGCGTCCGGGGGCGGGCAACGCGTGCTACTCGCAGACCGTCGACGCTCCCCCGGCGCTGGGTGACCGCGTGAGCTCGCTCCTGGCCGAGCTCGGCTGGGAGGGGCTCTTTGAGCTCGAGCTGATCGAGGCCTCGGCGGGGGTGTGGCACGCCATCGACCTCAACCCCCGGCCGTATGGCTCAATGGCGCTCGCCATCGCGGCGGGCGCGAACCTGCCCGCCATCTGGTGCCGGCATCTGCTCGGCGAGTCGGTGGCGCCGATCCGCGCGGTCGCAGGAGCACGCTACCGCTGGACCGATGCCGATCTGCGCCACGCCCTGTGGCAGCTGCGCGCCGGCCACGGCGCTGACGCGGCGCGCGCGCTCGTGCCCCGCCGCCACGTCGCGCATCCCTTCGGTCGCGGCTCGGATCCGGGACCGGGAGCGGCGCGCCTGGCCGAGCTGGGGGAGGTGGCCGCTCGTCGCATCGTCGCCCGAGGCGAGGAGCAGGCCCGGCGGCGTATCGGCGCTCGAGCCGACCGGTCCGCCCGGCGGCGTGCCCCGGGGGGCGAGCCGGCCGTCGTCATCGGGGCCGGTCCCAGCGGCCTTGCGGCGATGGCGCACCTGGGGGCCGCCGGCGTGCCCGCCCGCTGCTTCGGCGAGCCACTGGAGTTCTGGTCACACCAGATGCCGGCGGGGATGCTGCTCCGCTCCCGCCGTCGCTCGTCCAACATCGCCGACCCGCGCCGCGAGCTGGGGATCGAGGACTATGAGCGCAGCGAGGGGCGGACCCTGCGCGCGCCGACGCTGACGCGCGAGCAGTTCATCGACTACGGCCGGTGGTTCGCCCGCCGGGCGGCGCCCGACGCCGATGAGCGCAAGGTGGCCACGGTGACGCGCGACAACGGCGGGTTCGCCGTGCGCCTCCAGGACGGCGAGGTGCTCTCCGCGGGACGGGTCATCGTGGCCGCGGGCCTCTCGCCCTTCCTGGACTGCCCCGAGCCCTTCGCATCGCTCCCCCCCGAGGTGCGCTCTCACGCGTATGACCACAGCGATCTGAGCGGCTTCGCGGGGCGGGCGGTCGCGGTGATCGGATCCGGGCAGAGCGCGCTCGAGTGCGGGGCGCTGCTGCACGAGCACGGCGCCACGGTGGAGATCCTGGCCCGCGCCGAGGGCGTGCACTGGCTGCCGGATGACACGGTCCCACCGGCCCCCGCGAGCGCGCGGGACTGGCGGCCGGCGATCCCGCTGCCGCCCACCGACGTCGGCGGCCAGCTGACCGGCTGGGCGGCGGCGATGCCCGATGTCTTTCGCCGTCTCCCCACTCGGGTGCAGCCGGAGGTGGCGTATCGCTGCATCCGGCCCGCCGGATCCGGCTGGCTGCGGGGCCGGCTGGCCGATGTGCCGATCACCTGCGGCGTGACGGTGACCGAGGCTGCGGCGGACGGCGGTCGGGTGACGCTGCGTGGCAGCGACGGCTCCATCCGCACGGTCGACCACGTCCTGCTGGGCACGGGGTATCGCGTCGACGTGCGCCGCTATCCGTTTCTGGCCCCGTCGCTGGCGGGCGAGATCGCAGTTGCCGCCGGCGGCTATCCCGTCCTGGGGCCGGGACTCGAGTCCACGGTGCCGGGCGTGCACTTCATGGGCGCCGCCGCCGCCCTCAGCTTCGGGCCGATCATGCGCTTTGTGGTCGGCACGTGGTACTCGGCGCCCGCGGTGGCACGCCGCGCGGCCGGCCGGCGCCAGCCCCCGGTGAGCTTTGCGTTCTGAATGGATCGCCGGGTCCGAAAGGCCCGCAGATCCACAGGTATGATCCGTAGCTCGGGGAGTCAGAGTGACTCACGGGGACGACGTGGAGGCGGCGGTGACCGGTGTAGGCAAGTGGGAGCAACCAGGCGGCGGCGCCTCGGGCTGCCCCGTCGGGCGCCGCGGTCCCGGGGTGTAGGCCCATGGCTGGAGGCGAGACCGGGGGCGCCGCTCGCCCACCCAACGTGGTCGGGCGCTACGAGATCCTGCGGGAGATCGGGCGGGGCGGCATGGCGATCGTGTATGCGGCCCGCCAGCCCGACCTGGACCGGCAGGTGGCGCTCAAGGAGCTGAGCCGCTTCCATGCCGGCTCGGCGGAGTACGCGCACCGCTTCCTGCGCGAGTCCCGGCTGGCCGGGTCGCTCAACCACCCCAACGTCGTGACCGTGTACGAGTACTTCGAGCACGCCACGATCCCCTACATCGCGATGGAGTACGTGCCGCGCGGATCGCTGCGGCCGTACATGAAGCGGCTGACCCTGGCGCAGATCGCCGGGGTCCTGGAGGGCGTCCTGGCCGGCCTGGCTCACGCGGAGCTCGCCGGCATCGTTCACCGCGACCTCAAGCCCGAGAACATCATGGTCACCGGCGACGGGCGCGTGAAGATCACCGACTTCGGCATCGCCCGGGCGACCCAGCGCGCCGGCACCCAGTACATGACGGCCACCGGCATGACCGTCGGCACCCCCACCTACATGGCGCCAGAGCAGGCGATGGCCGGGGAGGTCGGCTCCTGGAGCGACCTCTACTCGGTTGGTGTGCTCACCTACGAGCTGGTCGTGGGGCATGTCCCGTTCCATGACACCGAAGCGCCCATGGTCATCCTCATGCGCCACGTCAACGAGCGGATCCCCGCGCCCATCGAGGTGCGCCCCGACATCGACCCCGCGCTCTCGGAGTGGGTCGACTCCCTGTTGGTCAAGGACCCCAACCAGCGGGTCCGGCACGCCCTGGATGCGTGGGAGGCGCTGGAGGACATCATCGTCGGGCAGCTGGGACCGCTGTGGCGCCGCGACGCCCGACTCCTGGACGACCGTCTCGCCGTGAGCAACGCGGTCCCGCTGACGCCGGCGCCCTTCGAGAGCCAGCACTCGATCCGCACGCCCACTCCGGAGTCCAGCGCGGCCATCTCGGAGGCCGATTTCGTCACCTTCGACCCGGGCCGGCCGCTCGCCGCTCCCGACGATGCCGCGCCCGCGGCCGCGGCCCCGCCACCACCGCCGCCGGTCACGCCCACCGTCACGCCGCCAACGCCGGAGCCCGCGCCGGCTGTGCCGGAGCCCGCGGCGCCCGTCGTGCCGCCCGAGCCGGCGCCGGAGCCGCAGGCCGAACCGCCGGCGGAGCGCCAGGCCGAACCGCCGGCGGAGCGCCAGGCCGAACCGGCGGCCGAGCCGCAGGCCGAGCCGGCGCCGGAGCGCCAGCCCGAGGAGCCGGGCTTCGTGACCTACGCGCCCGCGGCGGCCGCGCCCCTCTCCGCGTCACCACCGGAGCCCGAGCCGGTCCTCGCGGCCCCGCCGCCCGAGCCCGGGCCGGTTCTCGAGCCGCCGCCGCCGGAGCCCGAGCCGGCCGTCGAGGCTCCGCCGCCCGAGTTGGAGGTCGCTCCCGTCTCCGAGCCGGAGCCCGTGTCCGAGATCCAGCCCGAGCCCGTTCCCACCCCCGAGCCCGTTCCCACCCCTGAGCCCGTCCTCACCCCGGTCGCCGAGGAGCCGCGCGCCAAGCCCGGCGCCCCCGGTCGCCGGGGCCCGATCGCGGCGCTCGCGGCCGCAGTGGTGATCATCGGCGCGGTCATCGGCTTCCTGGTGGCTCCGAGCTCCCACAAGGCGGCCCCTAAGCCGCCCGCCCTGAGCCAGGTTGCGTCGGCCGGTGCCAACGGCTCGGTGAAGCTGCGCTTCCCCACCGGGTGGCAGTCCTCCAACTCGGTTCCCTCCGAGGCGGCGACCCTGAAGCTCGACAACCCGACGACGCTCAGCCCCGCCGCCTCGGCGGCCAAGGGCGCGCTGGTGGTGGGGACCGCCAACAGCCTGGACTCGAGTCTGCTGCCTCCCGCGTTCACCTCCTCGCTGGGTACCGCCGCTCAGGGCGCGCCCGTCAAGCTGGGCCCCAACACGTTCAAGCGGTTCCTCCAGCTGGTGCCCCAGAACAGCTCGACGGCGCTGTCGGTCTACTCGCTGCCCACCCGACAGGGCGCCGCGATCGCGGCGTGCGTGCTCCCGGCCTCGGGCGCGACCGCCTTCAACAGCACCTGTGAGGGGGTGCTCAAGACGCTGCAGTCCTCGGTGGAGCCGCTGCCACTCGGTGCCAATCCCGCCTACGCGTCAGCGCTGGGGACGATCAACGCCAAGCTCAACCGTGCGCGCGCCGGCGCCGGCCGCCAGCTCAGCGCCGCCAAGACCCCGAAGGCCCAGGCGTCCGCCGCCGGGACGCTGGCCGCGGCCTATGGACAGGCCGCGGCCGCGACGTCGAAGCTCGAGCCGGGCCCGATCGGGGCGCAGGCCAATGCGGCCATCGACGCCGCGCTGCGGCAGCTCGCCGCCGGCTACCGGGCGCTGGGCACGGCGGCGACACACGACAAGAAAGGCGCCTACTCGAGCGCCGACGCGGCGATCGGCAAGGCCCAGGCCGCGCTCGCCGCGGGCTTCGGGCAGCTTCAGCGGGCCGGATACACCGTCGGCTGAACGGGAGGTTCGCTCCGGGCCGGGCGCTCAGATGATGCGCTCGCGCACCGCCATGGCCACCGCCTGGGAGCGGCTCTTGACGCCGAGCCGGATGACGATGTCGTGCAGGATGGTCTTGATCGTGCGCTCGCTGTAGGAGAGCCGCTCGGCGATCTCGCGGTTGGACAGCCCCGCGGCGACGAGGCTGAGCACCATCTGCTCGCGCGGCGCGAACCCGCCGCTCGTAGGGGCGGCGCGGTCGCGCTGGCGGATCGGGGTGACCGAGCCGCTGAGCGTGCGCAGAACACCCGAGTCAAAGGCGAAGATGCCCGCCGCCACGGCGCTCACGGCGGCGAGCAGTGTGTCGGGGGTGAGCTGGTCACGGGCGAGCGCGCCGCTGACGCCGGAGCCGATCGCGTCGAGCACCTCGGCCGTGCGGGCCTCGCGCAGGCACAGCAGGACGTGTGCCCCGGTCTGGGCAGCGATCTCCTGGACGAACGCCATCGCGCCGCCCAAGTCGGAATCGAGAACAACGACATCGGCCTCGGCCAGCGCCTCGCTCTCCCACGCCAGCGCGATCGACGATGCGTGATCCACGGACTCCACGCCCGCGGTCGCCGCCAACGTCGCGTGCAGCCCACTCACGTAAATCGTGTCCCGGAACACGATGAACACCCGCATCGCCCCACCTCACTTGCGTCTGGCTTGGTCCCGATCCGGCGCTACTGCAGCGCAATCATATGGCCCCGCGGCCGTCCGCGCACGCGTGCCGTCCGCTACTCCTCGCGACGCGCCACCCGAACGACGTGATCGCCGGACACGACCACCTCGTCGGGTTCGAGCAGGATCTGGCGGCCGGCGGCCTTGGAGCCCTGCTCGCCGGTCTCGATATTCATCTCGTAGAGGCGAAGGATCTTCACCGCCTCCACCGCGTCGAAGGCGTGCATGATCGCGTAGAGCTCCCCCTGGTTCAGCGAGCGGCCCGGCGGCCAGCCGCCGCCCTCGGCGCCGGGACTGCCTCCGAGCATCGGGTTCAGATACGTGTAGAGCTGGTTGCGCACATGGCGCTCGATGCGCTGCGCGTCGGCGCGCGGCGTGACCTGCAGGTTGACCACCACCGACACGGCGCGGAAGCGCATGGGCAGCAACCGCACCGGCGTTCCCGGCAGCTTGCGGGCGTCGATGTAACGCTGGATCTGCTCGAGCAGCAGCTCATCGGGGGAGAGCTCCTCGAACGTCAGTCGGCGATCTGCTGGATCAACGCGGGGCAGGATCCGCAGCGTCACGCCGGGCTGGTCATCAACCACGCGCAGCGCCCGGGCCACGCGCGGAGTGGCCTCGGTGGCCAGGAGCTCATAGTCCTCTGCAGTCACCGCGCGGTATCGGGTCCGGATCTGGAGCGCCGAACGCCGACGCGCGGACTCGAGTGACTCGGGGTCGACGCCGCCCAGCGCCGGACGCGGATTGCTCACCGAGGCGACGCCGGGCAGCGCGCTGCGCAGCACCGAGATCGCCCCCGCGCCGACATTGCCGGCTCGCCCTCCGCCGTGGCGGTAGCGGCCGAACCGCACCAGCGCTCCCTTGGGGGGGATCGTGCCATGCAGCGACACCCTTCCGTCCGCCTCGCGCAGCTCGGGCCCGAGCCGGATGTGGCCGTGGACGAGGTCCAGCCCGAAGTGCCGATCCCCCGGCCCCGAGCCCACGAACGAGTCGCACTGCTCCCAGGGCTCCCAGTCCCCGTCGCCGGTCTTGACCTCGAGTGTCTCGCCTCGGGCCAGTGACAGCACGGGGGCAATCCGGGTGGCGAACGTCTGGCCCGGAGTCCCCTCGCTGACGCCGAGGAGCTCGTCGGTCTCGACCGTCGAGTGCTCGGCGGGGAGCAGTGCGCCGATCGGCGCGGCGGTGATCTGGTAGATCTCCGGCGCCTGGGTGTAGACCGCGGGCTCGCCGGCGGTGCGCGTCGTCTCCGCGATGCGGCAGCGTAGCCAGTGCAGCCGGCGGCCGGCGATCGCCTCGGTGCCGGAGCCCGCGCCGCACTGGACCTCCACCGTGCCCGAGCCGTAGTTGAAGCCGCCGGTGAGATCCTCGAGCACGTCGACCGCCGCCCATGCGCCGTTGCCCTGGCTCATCTCCCAGCGCAGCGGCGGGTCGTCGGGCTTGACGCCCGCCCCGCGCGCCATCGAGGCCTCCATCGAGATCCGCATGAGCAGCCGCGACAGCCGCTCCTCGAAGCCGAGGTACAGAGCGTCCCCCGTCTGGGGCTGGCGGCTGAACGGGATCTGATCCGGGCCGGTCGGATAGGCGGTGCCGTCGGCCACGCCGATCTCCTTGGCCGCCCCGGCCCGCTGGACCAGGTAGGCGGCCGGCAGCAGCGGCGGGATGGTGAAGGAGTCCACCGTGCCGAACACGATGGACTCCTGGCTGGGCGTGCGCAGTGTTCCCGCCTCCGTGCCGGCCCGAATCTCGAGCGCCTCGGTGGGCGGGGCGCTCAGACGCATCCGCAGCTCGGCATGGGCGGCGGCGGGTCCGTCCAGCTCGATGCCGAGCAGCTCCAGAAGCGCGACATGAAGCTTGTCGGGAACCAGGGCCAGGCGCTCGACGGCCAGGCCCGTCATCCACGTGAAGAGCTCGATCAGGGCGGCGGTGGGATCAGCGTGGCCGTTGACCGCCAGCTCCGGGCACAGGATCGCGACCCGCCGCCGTGCCTCGGCCACGAGCTCAGCGTGACTTCGGTCATCGAGCCGGACCGAGGAGACGCTCACGCCGTCTCCTCGGCCGGGATCACATAGAACGGATAGACGAGGTTGTACAGCCGGCTGGTGGCCAGCACCTTGTACGTGATGGTGATCAGCAGGCTCCCGGTGGCGACTTCCGAGAGGTCGAAGTCCAGAGCCGTCACCTCGATCCGGGGCTCCCATCGTGCCAGCGCGGTGTGAATCGCCGTCTCGACGTGGCCGACCAGCTCCGCGTCGATCGAGTCGAACACGAAGTCGTGGACCGCGCAGCCGAACTCGGGCCGCATGGGGCGCTCCCCCGGCGCCGTGCCCAGGATGACGCGGATGGCCTGCTCGATGTCGGTGACGCCGTGGGCGAGCGCCAGCACGCCGCGCTGATCGGCCCGCAGGGGGAAGGAGAGCCCGGATCCGATCAGGTCGGCCATGGCCGGCTCATCCCAGGCTGATCGTCGGGCCGCTCACGGTGACGCCGCTGGGCCCGATCTGGATGGACGAGGCGCCGCACTTGAGCGTCACCGACTGCGTCCCCTCGATGGTGACGTTGCCCATGTCGGCCTTGATGCTGATGTCGCCCTGCTGGCTTTCGATGGTGTAGCTCTGTTGCGCGGTCTCGGAGATGTTCTGGTCCGCACTCACCGTCAGCGACTGCTTGGTGGTGAGGTTCATCGCGTCCTTGGCGGTGGCGACGATCTTCTGGTCTGACAGGACGGCGAAGGACCCGTCCTGGTTCTGGGTGAGATCGTCGCCGGGGAGGTCCGTTCCGTTGAAGAGCGAGCCGAGGATGTAGGGACGGGTCGTGTCGTCATGCTCGAAGGCGACCAGGACCTCCTCGCCGACCACCGGCAGCATCATCATCCCACGGGCGTTGCCGGCGCTGACGCTGGCGATGCGCGCCCAGGCTCCCTCTGCATCCGGGCCCAGTGCCGGATACTTCACGCGGACCCGGCCCATGTTCTCGGGATCGGCGTTGTTGGTGACCACGCCGAGGACGACCTGGGCCGCGAAGGCAGGACGGGTGCCGCTGCCGGCCCGATCTCCGCCGAGGGAGCCCAGGAGCGTGTGCGCCGGCGAGTTGGCGAAGTGCGTCTCATAGGTCGAGCCCCCGCGGAGGATGTGCGTGGCCGCGGCGACGCGGTACAGCCCGCTGTACTTCTCGCCGAGCCCGCTCACCTGGATTGAGGTGCCGGCGCGGATGCTCGGATCGCCGTCGCTGACACCCTCGGCGGCGATGTAGCCGTTGGCGAGCTTGTCCAGCAGCGCCTGAGCCACCGCGGTGCCCTCGGACTGGCTCTTCACGGGCTCGGTGGCGATGTGCACGTCGGCGCCGTCGAACGCGCTCGCCACGACCGAGCGCTCGACCCCGATCCGCGCCACCTGGTTGGGGCTGGACGCCGTCACGTCGATCACGGACTTGGTCTTGGGATCGTGTGCGGCCAGGGTCACCTGGTTGGCCTGCTGGGTCGCGGTCACGCGGGGGCTGAACGAGCGCAGCGTCCGCGGCCACTCGAGCGCCACCGGGTTGTCCGCCGTGGGCTTGCGGAAGTGCCCGACCTTGTCCTGGACGACGAACTCGAAGCCCACGCGCTCGGCCAGGCGCCAGATGAAGTCCCAGTCGGTCTCGTTGTCCTGCTGCATGAACTCGTGGACCTCGCCGGTGCTGTCGCACTGAGCCTCAAAGCCCGCCTCGCCCAGGACCTTGGAGACGATGTCGCTGGTCGTCTGGTTCTGGAAGGTGCGGATGTTGCGCGCCCTGATGAGGACGTGTGACCGGTCGAAGCCGCGCACCATCAGCTCCACGCCGCCGGCGCCGAAGTTGAGCTCGAGCGAGACGATCTCGCCCTTGAACAGGCTGGTGGTGGTGAGCTGGTCGCGCGCTCCCAGCTTGACCTCGAGTGGCTTACCGATGTCGAATGGGTGCGAGTCGATCGGCTGGTCCTCGCCCTCGCCGCCCTTCTGGTAGACGATCGACAGGGTGCACATGTCGGGCAGGCGCAGGTAGCTGAGGATCCGCACCTCGCGGATACGCCCGCTGATGGCCTCCTCGACCGCCTCGCCGTCGACGAGCACCGAGTACAGCGCGACGTTGCGCTGCGAGGTGGCGCTCACGTGTCGAGCCTCGGGATCGTGAGGGTGCTCCCGCGGCGCAGCGCCAGCGGGTTGTCGATTCCGTTGGCCTCGGCGATCGGCCGCCAGCGGGTGGCGTCACCGTAGGACTGGTAGGCGATCGAGTGCAGAGAGTCACCGTCCTGCACGATGTGGGAGCGCAGCCCGGCCGTGCCCCGCGTGGTGGGATTCTGCGCCTGGCCGGCCGGGGACGTGTCCTCGGCCTGAGCCAGCTCCAGGTCCACGAACGCGCGCATCGCATCGCCGTTGGGATGAAAGAGCGCGTACTGGATGGAGATCGACAGCGGCGCCGCCTTGGGGAGCTTGTTCGAGCCCCAGCTGAACGTGACGAACTTGGGCGCGCTGCCCCCGCCGTGCATCGCCTTCATCAGAGCGTTGGCCTGGTCCTTGACGGACTGGTCGGGTCCCTGCAGCGAGCTGTCGAGCAACAGCGAGAGCTTGTAGGTCATCGGGAGCCCGCCGCCGAACTCCGGCGCGGGCCAATCCTTGCTCTGGTTGGGCTTGTAGGTCCAGACGTTGGTCTTGGAGATGGTGTAGGTCTCGGGATTGAAGGCGCACTGGATCGTGTCGCCGCCCTCGATCTGCAGCTTGGCGTTCTGGAAGCCTTGCGGGACGGCCATCTCAGGGCCCCAGCTTCAGCCCCGAGTGGGCGATCTCCAGCGTCTCGCCCCAGGTCTCGGGGTCGGCGGCGTTGGCGTGCAGATGTGGCCCTGACCAGTGGACGGGATACGCGTCGGTGAACGTGAACTTCCGCAGGTCGCGGCTGAGGTCGCCCTTGGCCGCGGTGAGGGTGAGCGTGATCTCCTGCGTCTCCGCCTTGGTGTGGGTGGCGAGAAACCACTTGAGCAGCGCGTCGTCGCTGACCAGCCCCCACGAGAGCTTGAGATTGGGGTAGCGCATGCGTCCAGGCAGGCGATGGACGAAGTCGTTGTTGCCGCCCTCGGCGTACTCGAGAACGTCGAACCACACCTCCAGGCCCTCCATGCCCTTGAAGATCCCGAGGAAGTACGTGTTCTGGGTGATGTTGGGGACCTCGAGGACGACATAGTGGACGAATTTGGGTGCCATGGTCAGGTTGCGGAAGAGGCCACTCAGAAGGGGTGGTTGATGAGCTGGCCGAGTTGCTCCTGCTCCTCGCGGACCCGGCGGAGCATCTCCGTGTAGATGAGGTCTGAGTCGTGGCCGCCACCGTCGCCGCCGCTGCCACCACCGCTGCCCGCGCCCGACGCGCCGGCTGCCGACGCGCCGGCCGCTGTCGCGGCGGCTGAGGCCGGGGATTCGGGAAGCGCCCGCGCCACCGTTCGGGCGGGCGCAGTGACCGGTGGCCGGCGCGTGGTGGTCGCGCGCGCCAGGGTGGACGGACGCATGGACGAAGCGCGGGCCCCGGCCGGCGCCGGGCTGGGTCGGTGCGTCGGGGGAGGTGGCGCCCCAGTGGGCACGGGTGCCTGCCGAGTGTGGGGTTCGATCCCCGGTGAGATGAGGCGGGAGAGCGGCGAGGGAGACGTGGACGAGACCTGTGGCGCGTGAGCCGGGGCTGCGGCCGCGGTGGCCAGTGCCGACAGCGCGTCGTGGACGGAGGGCGACGCCTCGTGATCGCCGGCCGGTGCCGCCGCGCCGGCCGCCGGGGGTGCAGCCGCGGGGGGTGCAGCCGCGTGGGGTGTCGCACGGGCGGAGGGACCCCGGCTCGGGCGCCGGCTGAGCGGCCGCTGCGCTGGGGCGACCGGTCGGGGCGCCAGGGCCAACGCGGGTCGGGCGTCCTGTGACATATGGGGACGCGAAGACGGAGCGGCTGGGGTCGGGGCGAGAGCGGGCCTGGTCGGGGTGGTCTGAGGTGGGCTCGTCCGGCCGCCGAGTCTGTCGGCGATGCGCCGGGCGACCCCGCGGCGAGGGCTCTCGGCGGGCCGGGCACTGGGCGCGGGCCGGCCGGGTGGGGCGGGTCGCGGGGCGACGGGCGCCGGGGGACTGGGCGCCGCGCGCCGCGCGAGGGTGGCCGTGGCGCGGTGGGGCCGGGGCGTCTGCGCGCGCGGCGGGGATGCGACGGGCGGCCGCGCTGGCGCGGGGGCCGCCGCCGGCGGCGCTGCCGCGGGGGGTGCCGCCGCCACGGGCGCCGCCGGCGACGAGGGAGATGGGCGAGACGCGGGAGATGTGGGCGACGGGGACGACGCTCCCGGAGCGGACGGCGGTGCCGGGGCCGGCGCCCGCCGGCTGAGCGGCGCGCGGCGCGGGGGCGGATCCGGACGGTGCTCCATGGCCGCCGGCACGCGGGCGACGCGAACGGGAGCGGGCGAGGGTGCCGGCAATGACGCCGGCGGTGACGCAGGTGGGGCGGCCGCAGCCGAGGTTGAGGTCGGCGCCGTCCTGGCGTGGCGGCCGGCGGAGCCGGGTCGCAGAGCGTCCGCGATGCGGCGCCCCAGTGAGCGCTTGGGCATGGCGGTCGCGGCCGGTCCGGAGGTGGCCGGTACGGGGGTCGCCGGTGTGGGGGTCGCCGGCGGACTCGGCGCGGCTCGCGTTGGCGGCGTGGGGGGCGCCGTCTCGACGCGCGGCCGCGGCGGCAGGGCCGGGCGGATGGGCTCGGGCCGGCGTCGCGCCAGCGCCGGGCGCACTGGCGATGGAGTTGCGGCGGTGGCTGGCGTCGGGAGAGGCGAGGTCGCCTCGGAGGCGGGCGCGGCCGGCGCCGGCGCAGCCGGCGCAGCCGGCGAGGGCGGGATGCGCGGTGCGCCTTCGCGGGGCTTGCGCTGCAGCTCCGACGCGGACGCGGACGCGGACGCGGGTGCGGGTGCGGCCGTGGCCGGCATTGCTGTTGGCGTAGGCGGCGTAGGCGGCGTTGGCGGAGGCGGCGTTGGCGCCGGGAGCGGTGCCGACAGCACCGGCTCCGAGATGCGCACCGGCGCTGGATCCGAGGAGCGCGGCGGCGCCGGATCCGAGGAGCGCACCGGCGCTGGATCCGAGGAGCGCACCGGCGCCGGATCCGAGGAGCGCGGCGGCGCCGGCGGGGTGGGGACCGTATCTGCGGGCCGCGAGGAAAGCCGCTTCCCGGCCCGGCCCGGGGGCCTTGCCGGTACAGGAGCCGGTGCGGCGGAGGGGGGCGGCCCCTCGACGATTCGCGCTCCGCGACCCTCTGAACGGGGGCGCGGTCCAGCGGGTGTCGGCGCGTTCGCCTCGGGTCGCCTCTCCGTCTCCGTCTCTGTCCCCATCCCCATCTCCGTCTCCGTGTCCGTCTCCGTCTGCGCCTCCGCCGGCAGGGGGACCGCCGGCGCCATCCCCTCGTAGGCCGGGGTCTGCTCGCCGAACATCGCGTCGAACATGGCGTCGGGCATCCCGTAGCGCTGGCGCATCATCGCCCGGAAGGTGGCCGCCTCCTCGCTGCGCGGTGCCGCCTCGGAGACCACGGTGGTTGGAGCCATGGCCTCGGCCTCGGCCGCAGCGGGCTCGAAGGCGACCGCGAGCGCGGCGCCATCGGCCGGAGTCGACGGGCCGGGCGCCGGAGTCAGATCGTGGATCTCGTGCGCCGGGCCGATCCGGGTCGAGGCGTGCAGCAGCTTCGGCGCGCGCCGGCGCAGCACGTCGTCGGCCAGGTGGGCGCGCGACGCGGCCCGGGCCGCGACGCGCTCGCCCAGAGCCAACCGGCGCAGCACCGAGCCTGGCGCGCCGTGACCTGCCGCGATGCCGACGTCGTCCAATTCAGCTCCCGTTCTCGCGAGTCCCGTGCAATGAGTGCGCCTCGGCCAGGAACCGCCGCCGGTCGGCGTGCTCGAGGTCGAGGATGGCGTCCAGTTGCCAGTGGAAGTGGTAGGCCAGCTGGGCCGCCTCCGACAGCAGTCGCTCCGAAGACGGCCTCGTCATTCCCCCAGGCGCCCGTCCTCTACGTCCGTGAGATCCACCTCGAAGCGGTGCGAGCACTCCGGGCAGCTCACCACGCCCACCGCCTCTCCATCGCTGTTGAAGCGCTCATAGAGCCGTTGCAGGTGATCGAAATCCGCCGCATAGAGGTTCTCCACCAATGCCGGCGTCACCTCGGTGATGGGTCCGATGCGGATGATCGTCCTCGCCAGCAGAAGCACCGTCAGGTACGCGCTGTTCTGGCGAACCTCGAGTTCCCGCAGCGGCTCGATCTCATCGCGTGCCGTGGCCAGGCGCATCGTGCCGACCCGATGAACTTCACCACTGTCATCGACGATTCCCCGAGGTAGGGTGAACTCGATCTGCGTCTGCATCAACCGAGTGGCGTGTTACCGCCAGGTGCGCACAGGGTCCACTTGTCGGCATCGATCGTGGCGGTGATCGTCAGGATGCCGTTGGAGCTGGCATCGGACGGCGAGTGACTGAAGCTGGTCAGCAGCGCACCGTCGCCCACCCAGTGAAACAACGCCTGGCCGGTGTTGTCCATGAAGATGACATCCACCGCCGCCTTCTTCTGATCGATGGCCACCGTGGCGTCCGAGATCTGATTCATCCACTTGGCGAGAACGTGATCCGGATCCCACCCCTGCGTCAGTGTCATGGTTCCGTACGCCGGCTTCTGGACCGACGAGATGATGGTCTCCGGCTGCCCCTGGTCTCCATGGAAGATGTGCTTCGGGGCCTCGATCGACCAGTCGGGCGGGCTGCACGAGCTGAACAGCAGATTGCCCATCTTGCCGGGGTCGGCCAGTTGCCCGCTGCCGGGGCTGATGCTCACGCTGATATGAGTGACGGTCTGAACGGGAGGCAGAGTTGCGCCCATGCTGATTTCCTTTCGTATCTACGGCTCGGAGGTCACTCTTCGACTTCGGCGGCGCCGCCACCGGTGAACTGGCTCAGCCGGAAGATCACGAACTCGGCCGGCTTGACCGGAGCGATTCCCACCTCACACACGACCTGACCGGCCTCTACCAACTCAGGCGGGTTGGTCTCCGCGTCGCACTTCACGAAATAGGCATCCGCCGGCGACGCGCCGGAGAGCGCCCCGCTGCGGTGCACGCGGCTGAGGAAGCTGCCGACATTGGTCGCCAGCCGGCCCCAGAGCAGTTCGTCGTTGGGCTCGAACACGCTCCACTGCGTGCCCAGCATGATCGACTCAGCGATGAAGTTGAACAGCCGCCGGACGTTGATGTAGCGCCACTCGGGGTCGCTGGACAAGGTCCGCGCTCCCCAGATGCGGATCCCGCGCCCCGGGAACGCCCGGATGCAGTTGATCCCGTTGCGGTTAAGCTCGCCCTGCTCGGCGTGGGTGATGTGAAAGGCGAGCCCGTTGACACCACGGATGACCTCGTTGGCCGGCGCCTTGTGGACGCCGCGGGTCTCGTCGGTGCGGGCCCAGACCCCGGCGACGTGACCGGACGGCGGAATCCGCATGGGCCGGCGGGTGAGCGGGTCCATCACTTCGATCCAGGGCCAGTACAGCGCCGCCATCTTCGAGTCGTAGCCGGCGGCGTTCATCCGCCACTCCAGAACGTCCTGCGCGATCAATCCGTCCGGGGTGTCGAGGATCGCCATGCGATCGCCCATCAGCTCGGCATGCGCGATCATCTTCCCTTGGAGGTCGCGCATCTGGGCGCCGTCGCCGTTGAGGCTGACGACGTCGGGCATGATCAGCATGGTCACCTCATCGAGCGCTGCGGCGTTGCCCATGCCCTTGCGGGTCGCCACGTCGCCCTCGAAGTCGGAGGCTTTGATCTTCTCGAGGGCCACCGACGGGACCGACAGCGTGTAGCTGCCGGTGGCGACGCGGACGTCGGGGAGGGTCGCGCCGGTCTCCTCGATCTTGATCAGCTTCGAGGCCGCGTTGACCCGGGTGGCGACGAAGCTGCGGCCCTTCTTCATGGAGACACCGGAGTGCTCCTCGGTGTCGGTCCCCGCGGTGACGACGAGCTTGTAGGTCTGATCGCCTGGGTCCTTGCCCTCCTGGGGAGGCTCCTCGGTGATCTCCACCTTGACCGGCTCGGTGACCCCATCCAGCGCCAGGACGCGAAGGGCCTCGACATCCTTGTCGGTCGCCGCCGGGAGGATCGCCTGGGCGACCGGAGCCGAGCGCTCGGAGCCGACACGGATGATCCATGCGATCGACCCGCCGTTCTGGAAGTAGCCGTAGACGGCGTGCGCGGTGTAGGAGCCGTCCATGAACGGCCCGTTCTCCGGCTGCTGCGGGTCGGTGTAGATGTTGGCGAACTGCGTCCAGTTCGCGACGCGCATCGGCCGGTTGATCGGGCCGCCGGGCAGCAAGCCGACGAATGCGGCAACCGAGGTGGCAACGCCCTCGATCGGCTTCTGGCCCGACGAGACTTCTTCGACATACACACCTGGCGTCAGGTACGTGGGCATTTCACTCCTCTGTGGCCATTGATGACGTTGGGCTGATCAGGCCTGGATGGCGCGGCCCGGCAACGGCGCCCGCCACACGTAGTCGCCCCCCGGCGCAGGTATCTCGAAGGTTCGGTCCCCATCTGCCCTTCCTGCAAACTAGGCCAATCGTAAGGTCTCGTGGGAGCGGCGACGGGAGTCCTTAAGGGCAGCGGGCTGCCCCGGCTGCCCGCATGGACCGCCCGAAAGGGCGGTGTGGCCACAGGTCAGCCGCGCGTGGAACGCCGGCGCGGCGCGGCGGCGACCAGGTCACAGCGTCCGCCCGGCACTGACACCGTCGCCTTCGCCTCCCGGCCGTCGGCCGTGCGCGCCGCGATGGCGTGGCTTCCGGCCGGCACCCGGGCGAAGTGGAACTGACCGCTGCTGTCACTGGCCGCCCAGCGGCCCGATTCGGGCAGGGCGATCCAGGCCCCCTCGAGCGGCGTCCCGTCGTCGTCGGTCACCGTGCCGCCGAACCGATGCAGCTCCTCCATCGTGGTGCGCGCGTCCAACCGGGTCGTCCGGATCGTCGTCGTGCGCACCTCGGGGCCGCGGACGAACGTCGCGCCGGACTCGATGACGACCTGGACCACGTAGTCGATCGAGGCCTTGTACTGGCCGCCCACGGAGGTCCAGAAGTCCGCCTTCTCCTCGCGCGGCCGGCCCACGGAGGTCTCGGCCCGGGCCAGCGTGGTGGTGGCGTTCTGGGCGATGACGTCGGAGGGGACGTCCGAGTAGGAGAACAGGACGGCCAGCACCTGTGACAGCAGCCGGTGCTCGTCCTCGACCGCCTTTGTCCACGCGGTGACCGCGTAGGTCAGCTCGAGCTGGAGCGGCGGGTCGGAGACGACCGCCGTGCCGTTGGTGCGGCGCTCGCGCGGGGTGGCGGCGGCACGATCCAGCGCTTCGCGCATGTCGTAGAGGAAGAGGTCCACCGTCGGGCCGGTGAGCTTGCCCGACCACTCCTTGGACGGCGCGTCGAAGGCGATCTCCACGCCCTCGAAGCCGTGCTTGTCGAGCTCGCGCTTGAGCAGCGTCCGCAGGGCCTCATCGAGGTCGGCGATAGCCGTGTTCAGAGGAACATCGACGACGCGCGCCATGAGGCGCACTGTACACACGGCCCGTCGCGTCCGGGAGGGGTGGGTGTCAGCGCTGGTCGTGCGTGACACGCTTCAGATAGGCCGCGAACGCGGCATGCGAACGCAACTCCGGGTAGTCGCGGGTGGGGATGCGCAGCGTGAACGTCTCCTCGACCAGCGCCACCAGGATCACGGCGTGCAGCGAATCCCACTCCTCGACGGTCTCGACGCTGGCGGTCGCGATCCGGTCGCGAGCAAGGTCGGGGAAGGCGACCTCGAAGCACCGGCGCAGGCGCTGCTCGATGTGCGTCACCGCGCGGCGATCACGACGCGATGCACGAGCTCGGGCGCCTCGCGCTCAAAGCGCGTCCGCGGGAGTCGCACGGGCGCTCGCGGCGGGCAGTCCTCGACAACGAGCGAGGCGAGAAAGTCCCTGATGGCCGTATTGCCCCCGGTGGGGTGAAACGCCACCGCGATCTCGGCCGCGGCGAAGCGATCGAAGACGAAGCGGAGCGTGTGATGCTCGATCCGCCGGGCGAAGGCGCGGCAGCTCATCGCCCACGTGTCGATCCGCGGCCCGTCGTCGGACCAGGACACGAGCAACGCGGCGATGACGCCGAGGGGCCCGTAGCGGTCCGCGTAGCTGACGGTGACCAGTTCAGCGCCGCGCGTCAATGCCCTCGCCAGGTCCGCCTCGGACAGCCGCAGCCCGTTGAGGTTGAACTGGTTGCTCTTGTTGACCAGCTCCAGCGCACGGCGCGAATGGTCCGTCCCTGTCGCGAACTGCACCGTGCCGGCGACATGCGCCAGGAAGTCGGACCCGTCGCGGGCGTCAGCGCCAAATGCCGGCATGGAGCGGATGCTGCTCAGCCGCACGCCGTCCTCGGCTGACACCTCGCCCGTGCCAAAGAGCGTCCGAAGCTCCTCGAGGAAGCTCCACAACGCGTCGTCGTCCGCCGGCGGCGCCAAGGTGAGCAGCCCTGGCACCTGGGTGGCGGCCTCGTCGCGCGCGAGTGGATCATCGTCCACGAACACAGCTGCCTCGGCGCCGATGTTCCAGGCATCGAGGACGCGGCGGATCGACCGGGACTTGGGACCCCAGTCGGCGGTGACGGGATACAGGACGTCCGCGCTGACGAGCAGGTCCTCGCGGCCCAGTGCCTGGGCCACCAGCTCGGGGTCGTTGCGGCTGGCTACGGCGATGAGGATGCCGGCGCTGGCCAGCGACGCGAGCAGCTGCTGGTAGAGGCCGTGGCGATGCGCGCCCTCGATCCAGCTGACGCCGTGGGCGCCCTGCTCGTCCAGGAGACCCGCCCACAGGGTGTCGTCGAGGTCGGTGATCAGCCCCTTCCGGCGCGCCCCGGCGCACAGGAGCTCGCCCAGCACGGCGGCCAGCGCCGAAGCGTGCCCCAGCGAGTACGGGAAGCCGGCGCTGAGCTCCGCCTTGACGTCGCGGCGCGCGTGGGGCGCAGAGAGCTCATCGATCCTCTGCCGGCTGGCAACCGAGACCGTCGGGTGTCCGGCCAGCCTCTCCGAGGCCTCGGCGAGAAGCCGCCGCAACGCCAGCTCGTGCCGTCCGCTCTGCGCCGGACGCTGCGGGAACACGGGCGGCAGCCCCAGCGTGGGCATCACGCACGCGACACGCCGTCCCTCGGCGGCGGCCGCGACGACCTGCTCGATGCGGCCGAGGGCCAGCTCAGCGCCGGCGACAATCTCATCCAACTGCTCGGCCAACCAGCCGCCGGTGCGCCGCAGCCCCAGCCGAGGGTCGAGATCCGGCCACTCGACCACCACGGCGACCGCATCCGCATCGGACGCGGCGGCGCGTTCGACGTTCCCGCTGAGATCGTCGAACAGGCCCGCGCCGACCTGAACTCGGGCGCCGTCAAGGCCGAGGGTCAGCTCCGCAGCGAGGAAGGTGCTCAGGTGCAGGGTCTCGAACCCGCAGGCCAGCGACACCGAGAACGGCCGGGCCTCCGGGGCCGGTGGGCGCCGCACGATCTCGAGCGCTTCCGCCAGCTTCATCAGATCACGTCGAGGTAGTACCGCTCGACCGGCTGGACCACATCGGGATCGGCCCACAGCGACAGGTACGCGTGCATCGTGTGGGGGGAGGGCACCATGTCGGCGGCCAGGAACGGGCGCACGTCCGCATAGCCCATCACGGGAAGCACGGCATAGTTCGCGCCCTCGCCGGATGCCTGGGCCAGCAGGTCGCCGACCAGCCGACTCCGGTCCGGGTCGCCGGCAGCTCCCCACAGCACGTCGTCCACGACCAGGTAGCGGGAGCGGGCTTCGTCGGCCACGGGGACGACGTTTGCGGTGAGGACGGCGTCACCGGCCCCGACCGCGACCGACCCGAGCCGCGACAGCTGCCATTCCGCTTCGGCCGGGCTCCACACCCGCCACAGCCTCGCTGCGCCTTCGTCGCGGTGCCGAGCGGCCTCGGCGCCGGCCGTCTCGACGAGCCGGCGCGCGGACGGGCGTTCGCCGCCCCGGGCGCCCGCGGCTCCCGCGCGGCCGGTGGGGCCGGTGGGGCCGGTGGGCGAGACCCGGCCGACGAGATAGGAGAACGACCGAACGCGCACCAGCGGCAGATCCAGAAGGCGACAGCCCGTCTCGATCATCCGGTGCATCGCCTCACCGTCGGCGCAGTAGTTGATCACTCCGTCGAACCCGGCCGCGGCGGCGCGGCGCATGAGCTCGCTCCATACGACGATCCCGTAGCCCGCCGCCTTCTGTGCGGGAGCCACGGTGAGCAGGGTCGAGATGAGGATGCGGCGATTGGCGCCGCCGACCTCGACGGTGCGGGGCAGTCCGGCGGCGAAGGCGACAAGGCCCTCGTCGGTGTAGATCGCCGGAGCCGGCGCCACCTCGGCGCCGGGGTAGCGCAGCCAGTCGGCGAGCAGGTCAGCGGTGTACAGGTAGGGGGCGCCGGGGCCGTCGACCCACGAGGCGCGCATCACGGCGGCGAGCTCCTCGTGGTCGCCGCGGAATTGCACGACGGCTCTCGCCGCACGGCTGATGGTGTCTGCGATCTGAGTCATGAGATCACTGGTGCCGGCCCGCTGCCGGGTCTAGGATGAGCACCATGGCCGAGCGTACGCGCTCACAGGTGCCGGCCCCCGCCTCGCCGTCGCGCTCGCGCAGCGAGGCCGCGCCACGCCAGAGTCCGCCGGTGTCCGGCGCGCTCGCGCTGCAGCGCGCGGTGGGAAACCGGGCCGCCACGCAGGTGCTCCAGCGGTGGGCGGCCCACCCTGACAAGGACAAGAAGGGCGTGTTCATGCCCGACGCCACGGCCGCCGAGTTCACCCGCTTCAACCCACCGCTGAGCAAGTAGCGCCAGTCGTTAAGCCGACTCGCCGGTCGAGCCGCGCCGGCCGGTGTCCCGGACCATGGCATGGAAGCGCTCGAAGTCCGTCTCCAGGGTGAGGCGACCCTGCTTGCCGTACTCCTGGGCGACGGCTCGGACAAGATGGCGCATCTCGATCTGCGAGCCCTCGTCGGCGGCGCGGAAGGCGGCGGCCAGCGAGCAGTTGCGAATGGCGCCCCCCGAGAGCTTGAAGCGCTCCGCCAGGAAGCCGAAGTCCACGTCGTCGGAGAGCGGGGCCGCCGCGGGCAGGACCAGGCGCCAGATCCGGCGGCGGTCCTCGGCCTCGGGGAAGGGGAAGTCGATGACGAAGTCCAGCCGTCGCACGAAGGCATCGTCGATGTTGCGGCGGAAGTTGGTGGCGAGGATGACCGCCCCGGGGTAGGCCTCCATGCGCTGGAGCAGGTAGGCAACCTCGATGTTGGCGTACCGATCATGGGAGTCCGAGACCTCGGAGCGCTTACCGAACAGGGCGTCCGCCTCGTCGAAGAAGAGAATCGCGTTGGAGCCGTCGGCGGCGGTGAAGATCCGCTCGAGGTTCTTCTCGGTCTCTCCGATGTACTTGGAGACGATCGTGGCCAGGTCGACGCGGAACAGATCCAGGCCCAGCTGTGCGCCCAGCACCTGAGCGGCCATGGTCTTACCGGTGCCGGACTCCCCGGCGAACAGCACCTTCAGCCCCTGAGTCCGCGAGACCGTGACCTCGTATCCCCAGTCCGACAGCACCTGGTCGCGATGGCGCAGGTAGGCCGAGATCGAGCGCAGCAGGTCGAGCTGGCGCTCGGGCAGGACGAGATCCTCCCAGGCGTAGGCGGGATCGAGGTGGGACGCCAGCTCGCCGAGGCGCGAGGACGAGGCATGCCGCGCGCCCGTGTCCAGGTCGGCGGGCAGCGGAGTCGCGTCGCCCCGCGACCGTGCGCTGAGCAGGCTGACCTCCGCCGCGGCGCGGATCTGCTCGATCGACAGCCGGAACTTGGCCGCCACCTCCTTGGCGTCGCTCACCCCCGTCAGTCCGGTCCACGCCCGTCCGCGCTCGGCGAACGACGGATGGGGGACCTCGACGGTGAGCGCCGGACGATCTGAGAGCGCGGCCGCGTCGCGCCGCGTCCCGCAGAGGAGCACGACCCGCTCCGGACTCTCGTCGATGGCGCGCAGCAGCGCGGTTCGCTCGGCGGGCGAGAGGTCAGCGAGCCCGTCGACGCAGAGGCGGCCGCCGGCGAGCACGGCGGCGAGGCGCGCGTCGGCGATGGTCTCCGTGTTGTCGAGTTCGCGCGCCCCGAGCACCAGCACCGGCACCCCCGCGGCGGCGGCCACCACCGCCCCCGCGTCGGGGCCGCACACGATCAGCGGCAGCCGGGTCTGGGCCGCCAGCAGCGGTCCGATCTCGGCCACGGCACCTTGGCGGCCGACCGCGGGATCGGCCTCGATCCGGCGCAGCCGCACTCCGGCCGCCACGCTGCCCAGGTCACCGGCGCCCAGCAGGAAGGCCACGAGCCGATCGGCCACCTTGACCGGGCGGTCGGCCAGGGTGGCGGTGGCGTCCGCGGTGATGAGCCGGAGCGCCCCGCCGCTGGAGAGCCGGGAGGCGGGCTCGAAGCATGCCAGCACGTCGGCGGAATGCACCCCCTCCCCGCACAGGAGCTCGGCCGCCAACCGCGGAGTGGCGAGGCGTCGGGTGACATCGTCCTGGAGGTAGGCGTACAGGCGGCCGTAGCTGGGCTGCAGCTCCGGGGCCGCGCACAGCGCCAGCACCGAGCTGTCCAGTGCATCGAGGCCGAGCCGCGCGACCGCCTCCGCGAGGCGGCTGCCGGGCGAGGGTGGGCCCGGCTCGGCGGCCATCGCCAACGCCTGCTCATCGGAGATGTACAGCCCGCGTAGTGAGTCGTTGGGGTCGTTGCCCGCGGCGACGGCAGCCTGAACCGCAGCCTGCACGCGGCCCTCGAGGAACTGAAACCAGTCGAGCGCGGTCCCGGTCGCCGTCACACGTCCGTGCCCGTCAGCCGGTATCCCGGGCGGCGGCTTCGGCCTCGCGCTCCAGAGCGTCGCCCGGCTGCGACACCATCAGCGGTCCCGCGCTCGGAGCTCCCTGCTGCTGCACGACGTGCGCCAGCTCGTGGGCCAGCAGCTCACGCCCGCCGGCCGAGTCGGGCCGATACTCGCCGGCCCCGAAGAAGATGTCGGTCCCCACCGTGAAGGCCCGCGCGGAGACGGCGCGCGAGAGTGCCGCCGCGTGATCGTCGTGATGGACCTGCACATCGCCGAGCGGCCGGCCGTAAGCGTCACCCACGTGCTGAGCGACGCCGGCGTGCAGCCGGGTGCCGCGGCCGCTGGCAGCGGCGATCGCCGCCTCGACGTCGGGATGCACGAGCCCGCCGGGGAGAATGCCCTCGCCGTCGCGCATCAGGCCGACGGCGCGCGACAGTCCGCGGTTGCCGATGGCGGAGGCCAAGCGCGAGACCGAGGCCTCCGGATCATCGCGCCGCGCGGTCGCAGCCGGGCCGGCCGCCGCCGGGTGCCGCTGCCGCTCCAGATCGGGCGCTACCGAGCGCAGCTCATCCTGGTCCACGCAGCGAGCATAAGTCCGCGCGCGCGTGTCCGCAAGGTCTTTACCGATCCCAGCCGATCCACTACCCTCGGCCGAGGGATGCGGTACTACCGGGGGATATCGACGGACATTGGCGCGACGCCGACTCTGCGCTAGATCAGGTGACCTGAACCGTCCCCTTGTTACCGGGGCTGGAAATGCTGATCAAGCCTCCCCATGCGCACATCGTGGTGCACGCCGAATGCAGCGCGGGCTGGCCGTCGACCATGACCTTGGTCGCTCCCGGCGTCCACGGGGACGTGGTCACCGGCACACAGGGCGCGGGGGTGAACGCGCCGAGCTTGGCCGCGGTGGCCGCCGCGACGGTCGGATTCGACATCGTTCCGCACATCCCGAAGGTGGGGATGTTGACCATCGGCGCGAAAGCGGAGATGTTGGCCGCGGGCGTGTCGCAGGTGACCGGCGTGCCGGTCGGGATCACCGTGAGCGGAACCGGGACGGGCGGCATCGCCATCGAGCACGAGATCAACGCTCCGTTGCTGACCAGCGGCGGCATCACGTGCGACTGTACGCCCGGCGCCATTTGCTTGCAATGCCTGAGACGGCCAGCGTGAGCTGAGGCGCCGTGCTCCCCGAGATCCTGCTCGACGACGTGCGTTTCCAGGAGCTGGTGAGCGAGGCGCGCACCCGCATCGTCCGCCACTCGCCCGACTGGACCGAGCACAACGTCTCGGATCCGGGCATCACCCTCATCGAGCTGTTCGCGTGGCTGACCGAGCTGCTCGTCTACCGCATCAACCGCATTCCTGAACGGCTGCACTTCGGGCTCCTGAAGCTGGTGGGCGTCGAACCCCGGCCGCCGGAATGCGCCACCGTGACCGTGCGCTTCATGCTCGAGCAGCCCGGCGAGGGGGGCGTGGTCCCCGCCGGGACCGAGATCGCCTCGCCGCGCACCGCGGGCAGTGACTCGGTGGTCTTCCAGACTGCCTCAGAGCTCGTCGTGCCGCACGAGTGCACAGTGTCGGCCTACGGGATCCAGCGCAAGGGTGCGAAGACCCGGATGGCCGAGCTCCGCGGTGGCCCACCGCCTGAGCTGCAGGCTCCCTTCGGCAGTCCGGCGGCTGCCGGCGACGCGCTTCTCCTCGGCTTCGAGACGCCGATCGCGGGGCTGGCCCTCCGGCTCGCGGTGGAATCCTCGCGGGCCGAGGGGACGGCCGACCCGGCCGACCCGCCACTGGTGTGGGAGGCGTCCGCCGACGGTGGCGAATGGGAGCCGGTCACCGTCATCGCCGATGAGACGGGCGGCTTCGTGTACGGGGGCGGCGCCATCACGCTCCAGGTCCCCGACGGTGTCGTGGAGGCGACGATCGCGGACGTCGGCCGCCATTGGCTGCGATGCCGCCTGCTCGAGCGTGCGGCGCGCGACCACGGGGGCTACGTCCGCTCGCCGGAGATCTCAGCGGTGTCGGCCCTGGTCGCCGGCGCCACCGTCGACGCCTACCACGCCGCCACCGTGACCGGTGAGCTCCTGGGCACGAGCGAGGGCATCCCGGGGCCGGCCTACCCGCTGCCCCGCCGGCCCGTGCTGGCCGGAGAGGAGGGCGAGGTCCTGGAGGTCCGCGAGCTCGGCTCAGACCAATGGATGGCGTGGGAGCAAGTCGACACGTTCGAGCACAGCACGCGCGCCGACCGGCACTTCCAGCTCGACGCTGCGCGCGGGGAGATCCGCTTCGGTCCCGCCATCCGGCAGCCGGACGGCGGCTGGCGTCGCTACGGGGCGGTGCCCCCGGGCGGCGCCGTGCTGCGCATGGCCCGCTACCGCCATGGCGGCGGCAGCGATGGCAACGTCGCGCCCCGCGCCCTCACCATCCTGCCCCGGCCCGTGCCGGGGATCGCCGGCGCCACCAATCCCGTCGCGGCGACCGGGGGGGTCGAGCCCGAATCGCTGGAGAGCGCCCGCGAGCGGGCCCGGCTCGAGATCCGCGCCCGAACGCGAGCGGTCACGGCCGAGGACTTCGAGCGCCTCACGCTGGCGGCCTCGCCGCAGGTGGCCCGGGCGGTGTGCGTGGCTCCCGACGAGGCGCATCCCGGACGGCCGATCCGAGTGCACATCCTGCCGCGCGTCGAGCCGGCGGATCGGCTGCTGGAGGCCGATGAGCTCATCCCCGATGCCCCGCTCATGGCCGATCTGGCCGCGGCCCTGGACGAGCATCGCCTGCTTGGCACCGCCGTCAAGCTGCTGCCGGTCCGGCTACGCGGCGTGAGCATCGTCGTCGACGTGCGCGCCTCCCCGCGCGCGGATCTCGACCGCGTCCAGCACGACGTGGCCCATGCGCTGTACGTCTATCTCAACCCGCTGATCGGCGGCTCGCCGGGCGGTCCAGCCGAGGGCTGGCCGCTCGGACGCTCGCTGAACCAGGGCGAGCTCTTCGGGATCGTCTACGCCATCCCCGGGGTGGAGTTCGTGAACATCCTGCGGATGTACGAGACCAACGTCCGCACGGGCGAGCAGTCTCCCCAACCGGCCGAAAGTCGCGTCGTGCTCGAGCCCGACGAGCTGATCGCCTCGGGTCGCCACATCGTCAAGGCGGCGCACCGTGAGTGACGAGACGCCCAACGCCAACGGCGACGACGAGACGCCCATCGCAAACGGCGACGACGAGACGCCAGGCCTCTTTCAGACCTTCATCGGATCGGGCTTCGGCACGGTCCAGATCGAGCGGGCCGTCGGCACCGATCCCGCGCCGCCGGCCGTCTCCGGCCGCCGCTACCTGCGCGACAACCTCCCCGGCATCTACAACGAGGGAGACTTCGGTATGCGGCTGGTCAGCGGGTTCGAGGCGCTGCTGGACCCGCTCGTCGCCGCGCTGGACAACCTGCCGGAGCACTTCGACCCGGCCTACGCTCCACGCGACGTGCTCGACCTGCTCACCGAGTGGCTGGGCCTCGAGCACGACGAGGCACGCTCGGGCGAGGAGCGCCGGCAGATCGTGCGCATGGCCCCCGAGCTCATGCGCCGCCGCGGCACCAAGGCCGGCCTGGAGCTGGCCCTCAGCCTGGCCTTCCCCGGGGTCCCCTTCCGCGTCGAGGACGGCGGTGGAGTGGCCTGGTCACTCGACCTCGACGAAGAGGAGCCGGCCGCCGCTCCGTCGTTCATCGTGTACTGCGACATGCCGCTGACCCCGGCCCGATCCGGTGCGGTGGCGCGGCTGATCGACCAGGCCAAGCCCGCGCCCGTCAGCTATCGGCTGCGCGTCAAGGCGCCGCCCCGTCAGACCGGGGGCGCGTCGTGAGGATCTGCCGCAGCTGCGGGCGCGAGAACCCGGACGAGAGCGACTTCTGCAGCTGCGGTGAGTACCTGCGCTGGGAGCCGACGAACTTCATACCGTCGGTCGCGGCTCCCGCCGATGCGCAGGGGGCGCAGTCCAACGGGACGTCCGCGCCGGCACCGGCCGAGGCGGCCGCGTCCGGCTCCGCGGGGGGTTCGGCAGCGGCTCCGGCCTCGTCGCCGGCTGCGCCGATCGGGGGCGGTCACCCGATGTCGCCCCAGGATCTCGATCCCAACATCACCTTAGGGCCCGAGATGATCCTGCCGGGTGGGGGAACGGGACCGGGTGCCGGCGGCGGCGGTGCGACGGGATCGCCTCCGCCCGGCGCGGCCGCGCTGTCGCTGCGCCTGCCTGGCGAGGACGGTGCCGGGGAGGGGGAGGTCACGGTGGCGGTCCAGCCAGGCGCGCGCGCCACGCTGCTGGGGCTGATTCGCAACCAGTCTGACGTGGTCGACAATTTCGACCTGTCGGTGCGCGGGTTGCCCGACGACTGGTGGACGATCGCCCCGGCCACCGCCTACCTCGTCCCCTACGGCAGTGGCGGCACCTATGAGCAGGAGGTGCAGGTCCACCTGCACCCGCCGCGCACTCCGCAGGCCCAGGCGCGTCCGTGGTCGTTCGAGGTGGTCGCGGTGTCGCGCGCCTACGGGGGGGAGGTGGCGGCTGCGGCGGCCACCGTCACCATCGGCTCCTACACCGAGCTGGCCACCGAACTGCGCCCGGAGCGGGCCTCGGGGCGGCTCAAGGCGCGCTACGTGCTCACCGTGCACAACAAGGCCAACGCGCGTACCGAGGTCGACCTCGAGGCCGCCGACACCGACGGGGAGTGCGGCTTTCGCTTCGCCGAGCCGCGCATCGCGCTGGAGCCCGGCAACGGCATGGAGTGCCCGTTCACCGTGTTCCCACCCAAGCAGAAATGGATCGGGCGCCCGGTCGACCGACAGTTCCAGCTGACCGCGACGCCGATCGGGACAGAGGGGCCTGTGCCGCCGCGGATGGCAACCTACCGCCAGAAGCCGTGGCTGCCGTGGTGGATGTCGATCGTCGCGCCGCTTGTCGTTGCGCTGGCTGTGGTCGTGATCATGCTGCTGCCCAAGCAGACGACCGTCCCCAACCTCACGGGCCAGCCGAGCGCCTTCGCCGCGCAGAAGCTCCTCAACAAGATCGGCCTCAAGCTCGGCAAGACCACGGCGAAGGCCGACCCCAAGCAGAAGCCGGGGGTGGTCATCGACCAGAGTCCGGCTGCGGGGGTCAAGGCCAAGAAGGGCGGGGTCGTCGACGTCGTCGTCGTCACCGGGAGCGGGAAGGCGATCGTGCCGCCGCTGGTGGGCCTGCCGCTGGGCGTGGCGCAACAGAAGCTGATCCAGGCCGGGCTGGCCCTGGGCGCGGTGCAGCCCCAGCCGCCGAACCCCAATGGCAAGATCCAGTCGCAGCTGCCGTTCGCGGGCACGAAGGTGGCGGACGGCTTCTCGGTCACCGTGTTCCAAGCGGTCGTGAAGGCCGGGAAGGGATCGGGCACGGGGAAGGCTGCCGCCGCCGCCGCCGCGGCCGCCGGTGGTGGCGCCGCCGCTGCTGCCGCCGCCGCCGCCGGCAAGGCAAACCCAAACGCCCTCGCCGCCGCCGCCGCCCAGGCGGGCACCGGCTCGATCGCCATCCCGAAGCTGCCCGCGGATCCCAATCAGGCGGCGCAGGCGCTTGTCACCCTCGGCCTCGTGCCCCAGCCGATCAAGCAGCTGTCGACGGCGCCTGTCGGCCAGGTCGCGGGCACGGTCCCGCGGGCGGGCGCGAAGGTGGCCAAGGGCGCCCATGTGGCCCTCATCATCTCCAACGGGTCACCGCAGCTGGCCTTTGACACCGGCACGTCCATCAACGTGATCGACCCGACCACCCGCAAGGTCTCGGCTCAGTTGCCCCCCGGCGTGGGCGCCCAGGTCGAGCCGGCGTGGAGTCTGAACGGCCAGCATCTCGTCTACTCCCAGAACGGCCAGCTCGTGATGGTGGAGCCGGGCGTCCAGGGGTCGTCCCCCGCGATCCTCACCCACCCGCCGGCTGGCACCGTCGACCTCAATCCCGCGTTTGCGCCCACCAACAACGCGATCGTGGTCGCCTATGTCCAGCGCACCGGCAACGCCGCCCACCAGCTCTGCTTCGTCTCGGTGATGAAGTTCTCACAGACCAACTCGTGCACCAGCGCGCCGGGCTGGGATCTGGGCGGCGAGCTGAACTGGTCACCCGACGGCCAGACCATCCTCGCCTTCGGCAGCCGCAACGGCGGACACAACTTCGGGCTGCTGGCCTTCTCGAGCAGCGTCCCGTTCTCGGGCCAGGCGGCCAACTGGGGTCAGCCCACGCTCGAGACCAACGCCCAGGTGCCAGGGCAGGGCATCTTCGCCGGGGCGTTCTCCCCCGACGGTAAGAAGATGGCGCTGGTCGCCGGCTCGAATGCCAGCGGTTACAACCTCTTCGTCGTCAAGCCGAACGACTTCAGTCCCACCCAGCAGGACGAGCTACCGGTGACGGCGTGTCAGATCAGCTGGCGCCCGGACAGCCGGGAGCTGGCGGTGATGCAGCCCGACGGCCAGTGCGGACCGCGGGCGACCGGCAAGATCGTTGGAGTCGACGTGGCCGACCCGACCCATCTGACGACGCTGGCTCCGCTCGGCGCCCACCCGGCGTGGCAGTCGGTGGCCGATGGCTGACCTCGCGCCCCCCGCCAACCCCGCCCTGCCGGACGCGCTGGTCCTGGTGCTTCCCAACGGGGTCCGCCTCCCGATCCGGGAGTCGATGACCATCGGCCGGGGCGAGACCGCCGACGTGAAGCTCGACGATCGGACGGTGTCGCGCACGCACGCGCGCATCGACTCCACCCCGGACGGGCCCATGATCAGCGATGCCGGCTCGCGGTTCGGCGTGACGGTGGCCGGCCAGTTGCTGTCTGAGCCGCGCCGGCTCACCGCCGGCACCGAGATCCGGCTGGGCAACGTGGCGCTGCGCGTGGAGAGCGCGATCGCGCATGCCCCGCCGCCGGGTGGCGCGGTGCAGAGCCCGGCGGATCGGGGTGGGGGGCCGAATGCGACGATCGTCGTGCCGGTCAACGCGACATCGCTGGGATTGCGGCCTCCGGCGGCAGCGGCCGGGGACGGCGCGCTGCGCCCTCGGCTGCGCTCGGGGTGGGCGCTCAAGCGCCTGGACGAGGGAGGCGACGACGAGCGCTGGGTGCTGCGCGATTTGCGCAACGACACCTTCCTCACCATCGAGAGCGAGGACGCGGCGCTGCTGCAGATGCTCGACGGGCGGCTGACCGTGGCCGAGCTCCTCACTCAGGCCACTGCCATCGTCGGCCCGGCCGGCCCGGGCCGGCTGGCCCGGCTCATCGCGGGCCTCGGGGAGCGCGGCATGCTCGACGGCGTGGCGCCCACGCCGGTGGCGCAGCCCGAGCCGGGCCTGCTGGCGCGGGCGTTCAAGCCGCGGGAGAAGGTCTTCGGGTGGGTCCCCGGCTACTTCGAGCGTGCCTACCGCCATTGGGGGCGGATCTACTTCCAGCCGCTCGTCGTCACGGCCCTCGTGCTGCTCTCGCTCGCCGGCATCGTCGTGTTCGCCTACTTGGTAGGCGCCCGCTACGGCACGCCGTTCGTGGTGGCGCACCGGCTGCTCATCGGCGGCGCTGTGTTCATCGCCGGGCGCTTCCTCATCGTTGCCCTCCACGAGCTGGCCCACGGGCTGGCCCTGGTCCACTACGGGCGCACGACCCGCCGTGCAGGGCTGAAGCTGGTGTTCATCTTCCCGTACGCGTTCGTGGACACCAGCGAGGCGTACTTCGAGCCGCGCATGCACCGCATAGTGGTCAGCGCTGCCGGCCCGGCCACGGATTTCTCGCTCGCCGCGCTCTTCTCAGTCCTCTGCGCCATCTCGCCGAAGGGCAATCTGCGGGAGGTCTTCTTCCAGCTGGCGTTCGCCGGCTACGTCGGGGCGTTCTTCAACGCCAACCCGTTCCTGGACCGCGACGGCTATCAGATCCTGTGCGAGTGGCTGCGCGAGCCCAAGCTGAAGGAGCGCGCACGAGCCCAGCTCAGGGCGCGGCTGTCGGGCACGATGTCCGAGGAGGAGGGCTCGCCGGTGCTGGCGCGCTATGCGGTCGCGGGCCTCGTGTGGTCGGTCATCGGCGTCGGCTTCGTCCTGGTGCTCTCGCTGCGCTACTACGACCGGCTCAGCGCCCTGGCGCCGCACAGCGTGGTGCTCGGCGCGTTCATCCTGTTCTTCATCGTGCTGCTGTTGCCGGTCGTGTTCGCGCTGGTGATGCCGATGGTGAGCCGCGCCAGGTTCGGCAGCCGCGAGGTCAACCGTGTCGTCCCGTGAGTCCCACGACGAGAATGCGCTCGCCAGTCGTTTGATTGAGCGGTTGTTGGTGGATCCGGTGTTTCGGGGGGTTTTTCGGCGGGATCCGGTGGGGGCGTGTGTGGCGGCGGGGTTGCCGGGGTTGGCGGGGGAGTTG